>JANNAO010000410.1:0-3180 GCA_031384405.1 Verrucomicrobiota bacterium
TCTGTATCAATCGGAAACTCCCACTCGTCGTGCTTCGTGTTGTTGCGGCAAAACGAACCCAGCGCCCAGACGAGCGGTCCCAGTTTTCCGGCCTTCACCCACTCTGCGACCTTGTAATACATCGGGTCTGCGGTGTATTGGGATCCGCATTGATAAACTTTCTTGCTGCTCTTCACCTTGTCGAGCACAGCCCAACCTTCGGCGGCAAAGCGCGTCATCGGCTTCTCGCAATAGACATGCTTGCCCGCGTCCAATCCATCCAGGGTACACGGCCCATGCCAGTTATCCACAGTCGTCACGAGGATGGCGTCAATGTCCTTGCGTTCGAGCAGGCGGCGATGATCGCGATAAGCGTCCTTGGATTCGAGTCCAGCAAACTTCTGCGCGCTGTCGAGATGTTTCTGATACAGGTCGCACACGGCGCCGACCTGCACATTCCAACGAGACGCCAAGGGTCGGATGGTGTTCAGGTGATTGCCACCCTGTTTGCCCGTGCCGATGACGCCAAGAATGATCTTGTTGTTCGCGCCGACGACGTTGACGGACGGTGCTTGCCCATAGACCGTGGGTTTGAACAGCGCGGGCGCGGCGGAAACGGCGATGGCGAGCTTCGCCGTTTTCGTGATGAATGACCGGCGGCTCTCACCGGGTGATAGATTTTTTTTCGAGTCAGTGTTCATGGCTTGATAAATTTCGGATGTTCTAAGCGTAAAGCTAGCAACTCCGACGGCGGTGCAAAGGATTTTGTTCACGGCAAAATCGTATCGTTGTGAAATCGCAATCAGGCATCAACCGTTACGACATTATCGTCGTTTGCATCGTCACGGTTTCTTCAACCGGAAAAATTGCTGTAATCCGCTCGCCGGCAGCGTCACGGAAATACTTTCTCCATTCGTGACGCGAACAGGATTCGTCATTGTCCAATTGCCTGCGGCCAGATTCGTGCGCGACTCCACTCCATACGCTGCGGAATTCACCGACCACGACAGCGTGATCTGCTCGTTGCTTTGACTTGCCAAAAGGATCGGCGGGGCATTCAGAAAGTTGGTGAATTGCAAACCGACTTCAACCGCACTCGCCGCCCTGTTGAAGAACATGAGGTCGTCGAAGCGTCCGTTGAACGCATTGAACTCTTGCGTGTTCTGCGGATAACTGCCGCCGATCTTGATTCCCGAAGGATTTGTTGCCGAAGTCATGTCCGGCTCTGCGCCACCGATCACACCCCACGTGTCACCGCCAGTCGTCAAATTGGCCGTGAGCGGTGCGCCATTTCGATAGAGTGCCATCGTGCCGTTATCGAAATCAAACGTCGCAGCGAGATGCGTCCAGACATTCATTGGCAACAAGTCCTCCCAAACATTCGTCGTCGCAAGTGTGAGTGAATTCCCGCCATCAATCCGCCGCCCCAACGCCACCAATCGCAAGCTGCCGGAGACGTTGATGATCTCCAGCAACGCGCGCACGGCATGACCGTCCGAGCCGCCCCGGAGCAGACCGAACAATCCCACAGCTCCGTAATAATCATTCGTGGCTGGCGTGACGGAATTGAGATTGGGATTCGTGCCCGTCGGTTTCACCCAACCCATGAGCGTGATTCCCTTCACCGAACTGAACGCGCTCAACGAAGCGACGCCATTCGTCTGATAGATGCCCGCCTTCCAATCGTCGTTGCCGCTGTTGGTGGGATTGATCTGTTGCGTCTGCAATGAAAGACGGCTCGCGCCATAAGCAGGATCGCTCACACGCATCGCCCCGCTGCCATTGATGAGTTGGAGGTCTGTGCCGGACAATCCGAGGTCGTGTTCGCTCGCGGCATTTCCTGCGACGGGATGCTCGAAGTCGTAATAGCAGATCAGGTTCGTGGTCAACGAAGGCAGGACAACCTCTGCGCGGAGTGAATCCATGAAACACCCGACGAGGAATAGCGCGCCAACAATCTGGTGATTCACGCGCCAACAATAATTGGCACAAGCGAACCGTCAAATGGTTCGTTCGTGTCTTAACAAAATAGATCATGAGATGCCTGCAATCATTCCTCCACAATACCGGTGACAAACCAGCCAGCTTGGGCAATGATCGGCCTCAATGAAACCGCCCGTCTCCCCTGCCCTTGCGTTGATTGTTTCCGGTGCTCTTTCGACGACGTGTCCCGCTCAGGAATACTCCGCCGTTCCGGATGGCGCGTTCGACCCCGGCAAAATGGAGATGCGCACTTCGCTCCGTTCGCCCGCCGTATCTGAGATCAACGCCAAGACGCATTTCAGCGCGGGCGACATGAACTCCGACGATGGCTACAACTTCGATGGCAGCATCACGTTTCCAGTCATGCGGCATTTTGGATTTCAAGCAGACGGGATTTACAGCCGCATAGGTGGCGAGGATTTTTACGGCGGTGCGGCGCATCTGTTCGCGCGCGATCCCGATCTGGGCCTCGTCGGATTCACGGGCGGTTATCTCACGCGCAAGGGCGTGGACACGTATCAATTCGGCGTGGAAGCGGAATGGTATCTCAACCGCCTCACGCTCGGCACATTTGCCGGTGTCGGGAAAATCAGCTACGACAACGCCGCGCCGTTCATTGACACCAACCCCACGCGGTTCGTCGGGCGGGTTTCTGCCGACTACTATCTGCTGGATGATTTGCGCGTCGGTGCTTCCTACGTGACGGCTTTTCACGACAACTTGTATAAAGGCGAAGTTGAATATCAGACTCCCATTCGCGGTGTCGCACTGACCGCTGAAGTTGCCGGAGGCGATAACGGCTACGATCACTGGCTCGTGGGCGTCAGTTATTATTTCGGCGGAAACAAATCCCTACGCGACCGCCAACGCCGCGACGACCCGCCCAGTTTGATGCCACAAGTCTTGCACGGATTGGGCGCGTATGGCGCGGAATACAATCGTAAAGGAAAAACTTTTGTTGCAACGAATCCAAATCACGGAAACTGGAGCGGTTCGGGTACCGTAACTTTTCCCGGATTTGGTGGCATACAGGATTTCACCGTTAATCTTGGACGCTAGCTTTTGTCCTCCAAACCCACAGACAATTAGTCCGAACTTCTTTAATTTGGTTCTTCGCTGTTTTCAGTGTAGCCGCAAAGCGATGGCGAGAAGATGTCGAGTCGCGGCCTAGAATTCTCCCTCGCCCCTTCGGAAGGGGAGAGGGCCGGGGTGAGGGGT
>JANNAO010000430.1:0-9652 GCA_031384405.1 Verrucomicrobiota bacterium
GCGGCAGCCCTCTGCCGCTTTTCCACCGTAGGCTCGCGATGCGAAGGCGGCAGAGGGCTGCCGCAGTCCAAGACCTCGCGGACTTATCAAGCTGGCTTTGAGAACCAGGTTGAAGCTTAACCGCCGCTCTAAACTGCCAAGGCTCGCCCGGTCCGCTGCACTTCGCCGTTGCCGTCGAGAGCTTCGCGAACGGTGCGGGCGAGATTGATTCGCGTGTAGGGTTTTTGCAGGAAGCGCGCGTCATTGTTCTTCGCGAGGAAGTCGGTGCTGATGTCGTCCACGGTGTAACCGCTGGCGAACACGACTTTCAACTCGTTCTGTTGTGCGAGAAGTTTGTTGGCCAGTTCCACGCCGGAAACTCCTGCCGGCATCACCATGTCTGTGAAGAGCAGATCAACGCTGTTCTTGTGACGTTCCCAGAGATCAAGCGCCTCGCGTCCATTGCCTGAAACAAAAACGCGATAGCCACATTCTTCGAGGATCATCTGCGCCATCTCGCGTAGAACGGGTTCGTCTTCGACAACGAGCACAGTTTCCTTACCGCCGACGACTGTGGTGCTGGGCGTGATGTCTTCGGTCGTGGTTTTCACTGTTGACGCGCTGCTTGCGGGGAAGAAGACATTGAAAGTCGTGCCGTGATTCGGCTGGCTCGTGACTTCCAACCAGCCGTTGTGTTGTTTGACGATGCCATAAACGGTGGCGAGACCGAGGCCTGTGCCTTTGCCGACTTCTTTGGTCGTGAAGAAAGGTTCAAAGATGCGCGAGATCAAATACGTGTCCATGCCGCAACCCGTGTCGCTGACCCGCAGACAAACATGTTTGCCAGCGCGGGCTTCGGGGTGCGACTGCGCGTAATCCTCAGCGATGTCTATTGCGCTCAACGCAACGGCGAGTGTTCCGCCGCGTTCCATCGCATCGCGCGCATTGACGCAAAGGTTCATGATGACTTGCTCCATCATGCCGGTGTCGCCTTGAACCAGTGGCAATTCTTTCGGCGGAGTGAAATCAAGCGTCACAGTCTCGCCGAGCAAACGATGCAGCATCTTGCTCATGGTGGAGACGATGTCCCGCAGGTCGAGATGCTTTGGCTGCATCACATTCTTGCGGCTGAACATGAGCAACTGTCGCGTGAGGCTGGCGGCGCGTTCCGATGCGAAGAACACGGCCTGCGCAGAATCCAAAGCCTGTGCTGGCATCCCAGGACGCGCCATCAACATGCCTGCGTGCCCCTGGATGATGGTGAGCATGTTGTTGAAATCATGCGCGACACCAGCGGCGAGCTGGCCGATGGAATCCATCTTTTGTGATTGGCGCAACTGGCTTTCCAGACTCAACCGTTCGGTGCTGTCTTCCACGTAGCAATGCACGACGCGACTCGCAGGCACGGGATGGAACGACCACGACAACGTGCGGCCCTCGACTCTGGTTTCAAAACGAGGCGGGCAATCGCCTTGTTCCAGACACGCCTTGACGATCTCTTGCGTGTTGGGAGGAAGAATGGCGCGCGGATGGTTTTGATTTACGGAGATGGCGAGTCGCAGCGCGGTGTCGTTGAAGTAAGTGATGCTGCCATCGGGCGCGAGTTCCATCGCGGGATTCGGATTCAACTGCGCGAAGGCGGCGAGCTTTTGCAGTTCGGTTTCTGTGCGACGCCGTTCCGCTGCCATGCCGATGGCGTTGGCGACGGCGAGCAGGAATTGAACTTCGTCTCCGGTGAACTGGCGCGACGTGTTCGTGTAGATGCCGAGAATGCCGTAGGGCCGTTGACGCGTGGCGACGACGAGGCAGATGCCGCTGACGACGCCGTTTTCGAGCAACGCGTTTGGCGCGATGAAGCGGCGTTCTTGGCGCAAGTCGGAAATCAAGGTGGGTTGACCGTGATTCAAAACAAACCCGCCCATCGAGCGAGCGCGCGCATCTATGTTACTCGCGCCGGAACGTCCGCTCCGCCAGCCGAGTCCGGCGCGAAACGCGAGCGATTCATTCTCCGGCTGCAATTCCAGGACATGTGCGAACTGGACTTCGAGAGTTTGGGCGACGAGTTGAATGGCTTGACCGAGCAGCGCGTTGTAATCCTGGCTCACCATGGCGAACTGTCCCACGGCGGCGACCACTGCTTGCTGCTGCGCGCGAGCCAAAAGAAGTTTCTCCGTCTCCTCGCGTTCGAGCGCGCGTTGTTGCAAGGACTCCGCCATGCTGTCGAACGTGTGCGCGAGTTGACCGAGTTCACTCTTGGTGTCGTTCATGCCGGTGCGACTGCTGAGATCACCTTCAGCCAGTCGCTGTGTAGCACTGAGCAGCACGCGGAGTTGGCGCATGATGAATCGTTCTCCGCCGTACCACGCTGCGGCAAGCGCGGGCAACCCGACCACGAACCCCGACCACTCCGAGAGTTTGAAGAAATAGATGATGGCCAGCGCAGGGACGACCGCCAAAAAAACAGTTCCAACAAGTCGGATACGGAGTCCGGTGAAGGCGTTTTTCATGGCGACGGCTTTGGACGGCTTCAGAGAAGTGTCCTCAGATGGTTCGGACATCGCTGTTTTTGAAGGAAAAATTGACACAGCAACGGGCTGCGGTTTTGGCGAAGTCCTGAAAAATCTTCGCCAACCGCGATGCTTCCGTGTGATTGCGTCGTAATAACCCGTTGGTAGAGCGTTCACGTGTCTGGGTTGTAAGCACGTCCCTTGCCCGGAGAATTTGTTCGACAGAAGTTTTTTATGTCTGAAACATGGCGCGATGCAATTAAAGACGCTCACACTTGGACATTCGCCTGACCCGGATGACGCTTTCATGTTCTACGGACTGGCGAAGGAATTGATCCCCGCGCACGGCTATCGCTTTGAACATATCCTCCAAGACATCCAGACCCTGAACGAACGCGCCACGCGCGGGGAACTCGACATCTCCGCCGTCAGCATCCACGCCTACGCCTACGTCTCGGACAAGTATGCCTTGCTGCCCAGCGGCGCGAGCATGGGCGATGGTTACGGTCCGATGCTCGTGGCGAAGCAGAAATTTTCCCGCGAAGAAGTCGCGCGCAAAAAGATCGCCGTGCCGGGAACAATGACGAGTGCGTTTCTCGCGCTGCAACTTTGGCTCGGCAAACCGGCGAAGGAATTCAATTACATCGTCGTGCCTTTCGATCAAATTTTCCAAGCCGTGCGCGAGGGGCGTGCTGACATCGGGCTGATCATTCACGAAGGCCAGTTGACCTATCAGAACGAAGGCTTGGTCGTGTGTGAAGACCTCGGCGCGTGGTGGGGGCGCGAGAATGATGGCCTGCCGTTGCCACTCGGGGGGAACGTGATCCACAAACGATTTGATCCCGCAACGCGCAAAACCATCTCAGACATTCTGACCGCGAGCATTCAGTTCAGTCTCGATCATCGCCCTGAAGCCGTGGAGCACGCGTTGCAATACGCCCGCGACATGGGGCGCGATCTCGCCGACAAATTCGTGGGCATGTATGTGAATCATTGGACGCTGGATTACGGTGACAAGGGCAGGGAATCCATCCGGCGTTTTCTCGGACGCGCGTTTGACGAGAAATTGATTCCACATCGGCAAGAGTTGGAGTTTGTGACTTAGATTCGTTCGCTCGTCGAATGTAGTTAAAAAAATGATTCACAGTTCATGAATGGAAAGGCGACTATCGCGTCTGAACAACCCGGCTGGGAAAAATAGGTTGATCGTGACAAAGCGTCCCGCCGGACAGATTAAACAAAAAAGCAATAGATGAGTGTCAGCCGACCAATTTACATTCTGCTCCTAGCCCAAGTTGTAATGACCGGTTGGGTCGCAAGTGCCGCCGATGCTTCCGGCGTGAAGGAGTTTCAGAAGACCATCAAACCGCTGCTGGAAAATTACTGCTTTGATTGTCATGCGGACGGTGAGAGCAAAGGCAACGTGACGTTTGATGGATTCAAAAACGATCAAGCCGCGTTGGAAGATCACGAACTCTGGCTGCATGTCCTGAAAAATCTTCGTGCCGGTCTGATGCCGCCGGCAAAAAAATCCCAGCCGACAGCGGAGGAAAAGGAACAGATCACGCGATGGATCAAACACTCGGTCTTCGCCGCTGATCCCAAAAATCCCGATCCCGGGCATGTCACGATCCGACGACTCAACCGCGTGGAATATCGCAACACCATCCGCGATCTCATCGGCGTGGACTTCGACACTGAATCAAGTTTCCCGCCAGACGACACTGGACACGGCTTTGACAATATCGGCGATGTGCTGACGCTCCCGCCGATGTTGCTGGAGAAATATGTGACGGCAGCGAACCAAATCGTGACCGAAGCCGTGCCGACTGTTCCGCGAGTGATGCGCGAGCATTATGTCAACGGACGAGAATTCAGCGGTGGCAACGTTGGAACGGACGATTCGGGCAAACGCTCACGTCGTTGGGGCGGATTGCAGTTGTCGTATTACTCAGCGGCGGTCGTCTCGAACACGTTCAAAGCAGACATCGCAGGCAAGTATCAACTCGCCGTCTCGCTCCAGATCAACGAGCGCCATGTAGAAAATGTTTTTGATTACAACAAGTGTCGCCTGATCTTTCGCGTGGATGGGAAGGAGACGTTGCGCGAGGAATACAGTTGGGAAGGTGGTAAGACATATCATTACACTTACGATGTGGATTGGGCGGCAGGCGATCATGTGATGACGTTCGAGTTGCAACCTCTGACGCCGGATGAAAAGCAGACTCGCACGCTCAACATGCAACTCACCGCCGTGAAAGTTCGAGGCCCACTGGCCCAAGAACATTGGGTGCAGCCCAAGGACTATGAGAAGTTTTTTCCAAAGCCAGTCCCCGCTGAGGCAAAAGCCCGACGCGAATACGCGCGAGAATTACTCAGCAACTTTGCTCGGCGCGCGTATCGCCGTCCGGCGGATAAAAAGACTTTGGAACGTCTGGTGAACCTCGCCGAGAGCGTCTATAGCAAGCCGGGGAAAACGTTTGAAGTCGGAGTCGCCCAAAGCATGGTGGCGGTGCTGGCGTCGTCGAGGTTTTTGTTCCGCGAAGACCGCTTGGAAGTGGCGGCGGGCAAGGATCAATATGCCTTCGTGGATGAATTCTCCCTCGCGTCACGGCTTTCCTATTTCCTGTGGTCGTCCATGCCGGATGAAGAGTTGCTCAAGCTGGCCGGGCGGGGCGAACTCCGAAAGAATCTCACGGCGCAGGTGGATCGCATGTTGAAGGATTGGAAGTCAGAGGCGTTCGTCGGAAATTTTGTCGGGCAATGGCTGCGCGCGCGGGACATCGAGACCATCCCCATCGAGGCGCGTTTCGTTCTGGCTCGTGAAGAAAAGTTCAACGCAGAGATGGATCGGAATCAGAAACGAGCCACAAAACTTCGCGAGAAACATGAAGAACAACTCACGCCAGAGGAGCGGGAAGAGCTTAATCAGATATATCGTTCGTTTCGACAGGCGTTCCGCAAACCGCTGCGCGCCGAGATGAACGGCGATCTGCGCCGCGCCATGCGGTTGGAGACGGAGAAGTCCTTCGACTATTTGTTGCGCGAAGACCGCAGCCTGTTGGAATTGTTGGATGTTGACTACGCGTTTCTCAACGAACGTCTCGCGAAGCATTACGGCATCACCAACGTCTTCGGCGACGAGATGCGGCTCGTGAAACTCCCTGCCAACAGTCCGCGTGGCGGCATCTTGACGCAGGGCACGGCACTCGGCGTCACGTCGAATCCCACTCGCACATCGCCGGTGAAACGTGGCTTGTACGTTCTCGAAAACATTCTCGGCACACCGCCGCCGCCGCCGCCACCAGACATTCCGCCGTTGGAAGACGCGACGAAGAGCGTGACGGATCGTGCGCCGTCCCTGCGCGAGACGCTGGCGGCGCATCGTGCTGATCCTTTATGCAACTCGTGTCACAACCGGATGGACCCGCTCGGTCTTGCGTTGGAAAATTTCAACGCCATGGGCATGTGGCGTGACACCGAGTATAGCGAGCCGATTGATCCCACGGGCAAATTAATCACAGGCGAGAGCTTCAGCGACATCCGGGAACTGAAGCGAGTCCTCGTCAAAAATCATTACAAGGATTTTTACCACACCGTCACCGAGAAGCTGTTAATCTACGCACTGGGTCGCGGGCTGGATTACTACGATGTCGAGACGTGTGACCAGATCGTGACACGAGTTGAGGCGGCGAACGGGCGGATCTCCGCGCTGATCGCCGGAGTCGTCGAGTCAGCGCCGTTCCAGAAAACGCGGATGCCAGAGCCGAGTGAGATAAAGAAAACAATCAAGCCAGGCCAGCAGCGGGCCGATGTGAAATCAAAGCCATGAAGACACAAACTCTCAATGCAATCGAACGCGCAGCGCAACGCCACGAAGGTTTCTCGCGTCGCCATTTCCTGCGCGGCCTTGGCGCGTGCATCGCGTTGCCTGCGTTTGAATCGTTCGCGCCCATGAAGTTGCTCGCGGCCAACACAGCTTCCGCCGCGAATCTAGCCACCACCGCCACGGGCGCGCCGTTGCGTTCGGCATTTTTGTATTTCCCTAACGGCGCGATCCAATCCGCTTGGTGGCCGAAGGGCGACGTGACGAACTTTGAACTCAGTCGCACGTTGCAACCGCTCGCGTCGGTGCGTGAACACATTCAGGTGTTGGGCGGCCTCGAACATTTGAACGCCACGGCGGGGCCGGACGGCGCGGGCGATCACGCGCGCGCCAACGGCACGTTCCTCACTGGCGTGCGCATGAAGAAAAGTGCCACGGACATTCGCGCGGGCATTTCGATTGATCAGGTGATGGCGCGCTCGGTCGGGCATCTCACGCGGCTGCCGTCGCTGGAGTTGACCTGTGACGCCGGGCGCAATACCGGCGCGTGCGACTCCGGTTATTCGTGCGCGTATCAGCACAACGTCTCGTGGAGTTCGCCGACGACTCCGATGACACCGGAAGCGAATCCGCGTCAGGTGTTCGAGCGATTGTTCGGTGCGGGTACACCGGGCGAGCGTTCAGTGGACTTGAAACGCCGTCGCTCTGAACAGCGTTCGATCCTTGATTTCGTGGTGGAAGACGCGCGCGACATGCAGCGTCGGCTCAACCCGAACGACAAAGACAAGTTGGATCAATACCTCACGGGCGTGCGCGAATTGGAATCGCGGATTCAGCGCGCGGAAAAATTCGGTGACCCGAAAGACCCCGCGCAATCCGCGCCGCTGGGCATCCCGCAGACTTACGCCGAGCATATCCAGATCATGTTCGACACGTTGGTGCTGGCGTTCCAGACGGACTCCACTCGCATCGCGACGATGTTGTTGGCGCACGACGGCAGCAATCGTTCGTTTGTCGAGATCGGCGTTCCCGAAGGTCATCACGACCTCTCGCATCACGCCGACAACGGAGATAAGATCCAGAAACTTTCCGACATTGATGTCTGGTATGTGAAGCAACTCGCGCACTTCATTGAGCGAATGCGTGACACGAAGGATGTGGACGGCAATTCGCTGTTGCACAACTCGATGATCCTTTACGGCAGTGGTAACTCGGACGGCAATCGTCACTCACACACCAATCTGCCTGTCCTCCTCGCGGGCGGCGGTGGCGGGACGCTCACTCCGGGACGATTCATCAAACACGGTCAGACTCCTACGAGCAATCTGTTCCTCAGTATGGCGGATCGGATGGGCGTGACCGGGCTGGAGCGCTTTGGGGATTCCACCGGACGGCTGTCGAGAGTTTGAGTTTTCAGATCAGACCATGAAATTTCATACGCGCGCTCTTTTCGCTTTTCTGTTATGCGCGCTGACTTCTGTCGCTATCGCCGAAACGCAGGTCATTCATCTGTGGCAAAAAGGTGCGCCGGGGTTTGAAGATCGTCGCGATGAGCCGGAACTCGCCAAAGATTATTCGGTGAAGAACATCCACAATCCGTCCATCACTGTTTTTCCTGCGCCGAAGGAAAAAGCCAATGGCACAGCGGTGATGATTGTGCCCGGCGGTGGACATCGCGAACTGGGTTTCATCCCTGAAGGTGTCGAACCCGCAAAGTTTTTCAATGAACTCGGCGTGACGTGCTTTGTGCTGAAGCATCGGCTGCCGCGCGAAACGAATTCGCCATACTCGCTTCAAATCCATCCGCGTCAGGACGCGCAGCGCGCGATGCGAACGATCCGCAGTCGCGCCACCGAGTGGAACATTGATACGAATCGCATCGGCGTCTGTGGTTTTTCCGCCGGGGGCGAAGTTGCCGCCCTGCTGGTTTATAGTCCGACTGAGGGCGATGCGAATTCTGCGGACGCGATTGATCGGATGAATTGCCGCACAGATTTTCAGATCTCGATTTATCCTGGCCCGGTGGGAGTACCCGCCGGAGAAATTCCCGCCGACGCGCCGCCCGCTTTTTTTCTCGTGGCGAACGATGACAACAGCCACGTCGGTCCAGTGATCGCGCAGTTGGAAAAGTATCGTGCGGCGAAACGTCCGGTGGAAGTGCATCTTTACTCCAAAGGCGGACACGGCTTCAACATGGGGCAGCGTTCCAAGCTGAAATCCATCAAAGGCTGGCCGCAGCGCATGGCAGAATGGTTGGAGGACAATAAATTCCTGCAACCCGCCGCTTCTGTCGTGAACGAGAAACGCCCATGAAAAAGAAAAGCGCGATGGTTTGACCATCGCGCCTTTGTGACGTCACACCTTTGACCGCTTCTATCGTTGTTGTCTTCGGTTTTTCGACTGGATTGGATTCTTATTTGCAACCCGTGATCCAGCCGCCGCCCACCACCAAATCGTCCTGATAGAAAACTGAAGCTTGTCCCGGCGTCACGGCGCGTTGTGGTGTGTGCAATTTCACTTTCGCGCGACCTTGTTCCAATGGCGTCACCGTCGCAGGCGTGCCAGGATGGTTGTAACGAATTTTCGCCGTCACTTCGATGCTCGCGGGCGGATTCTCCCACGGAATCCAGTTGCAGTTTTGCACGGTGAACTCGTCACGATCCAACGCCGTGTCATCTCCCACCACCACGCGGTTATTCTCTGCATCCAGTTCGATGACGTAGAGCGGTTGCGGCGTGGAAAGCCCCAGTCCCTTGCGTTGACCGATGGTGTAAAACTCGATGCCGTCGTGATGGCCGAGAACGTGGCCGTGCAGATTCACGATCTCGCCGCGATGTTTCTGCACGAGGTTCGCCGATTGGAGAAAGCCGCCGTAGTTGTTGTCCGGCACGAAACAGATTTCCATGCTCTCCTCCTTGTCGGCGGTCTTGAGATTGCAATGCCGCGCCACTTCACGCGTGTCGCTCTTGGTTTTTTCGCCGAGCGGAAACAGAGCGCGGGCGAGTTGATCCTGTCGGAGCGAGAACAGGAAATAACTTTGATCCTTGCGCAAATCCTTCCCGCGTTTGAGCAACACGCGGCCATTCTCTGCACGCTCCAGCCGCGCGAAATGTCCGGTGGCGATGAAATCCGCGCCGAGTTGATTCGCGCGATCAATGAGCCGCCCGAACTTGAGATTCTGATTGCACATCACACACGGATTCGGCGTGCGCCCGGCTTTGTATTCGTCCGCGAAGTATTGGATGACGTGCTTCTGAAATTCTGCCGACTCGTCAATGAGGTAGTAGGGAATGCCGAGCTTGTGGCAGACGGAGCGCGCGTCCGTGACCGCTTGCGGCCC
>JANNAO010000452.1:0-5595 GCA_031384405.1 Verrucomicrobiota bacterium
CTACTCACCACCAGCGGCTTTTGTTCGCACCGGAGCTGGGGCTTCGGTCGCATCAAGACAGTGGACACGGTCTTCGCGCGCTTCGTCATTGATTTCCCCGGCAAGGCGGGTCACACGATGGACCTGACGTTCGCGGCGGATTCGCTCAAGCCGATTCCCAAAGATCACATCCTCGCGCGCAAGGCTGTTGACCTCGAAGGTCTGCAAAAAACCGCCGCGCTCCATCATCTTGATCTGATCAAAGTGGTTCTCAACAGCTACGGCGGCAAAGCCACGCTTGATCAAATCCAAGCCGTGCTCGTGCCTGACGTCATCGCTGATGATTGGAAGAAATGGTGGGAAGTCGCCAAGCAAGAAATGAAGAAGGACGGACACTTCGTCGTGCCGACCAAAAAGACCGAAGCCATCGTTTATCAGGCGCAGGAAACGTCGTTGCAAGCGCGCTTGCTCGCAGATTTCCGCGCGGCAAAAGGTCTCAAGGCCAAGCTCACCATCGCGACTGAATTCGTGAAGAGTGCCGCCGACCTCTCGGACAAGGATGCCGCAGTGAAGGAAGTTGTCGCCGCGTTGAACGCCGACATCCCGTCGCACATCCGCACGCAGACCGCCGTGGCGCTCGAAGCTATTTTCGCGCGCGACGACGTGGCAGCCATCATCGCCCTCGCGCCCGCAGCCGATGAGATTTCCGCTCCGCAACTCTGGACGCAGGAAGGCGTGAAGTTCGGGCCGTTGCTCGAAGCGATCCCCGCCGCCAAACACCGCCGCACGTTGGAATCCTTCAAAGCATCGCAGCCGGAGCGCTGGAGCGAAACCTTGCGCGCCGCGTTGAACATCGTTTCCGCCAAGCTGTGCAAAGAGTTCGCTAGTATCATGGCCGCGAACGGCAAGATGGGTGAGTTGAAAGAAACGCTCGCCCGCCTCATCAGCCAGCACGCGGCCAGCAGTGAATTGCTCCTCTGGCTCGGCAAGGAACGCAGCGATGACTTCGCCGACATCCTCGGACCGGAAGTGTTCCGCGCCATGCTCACGGCGATGGAGCGCGATCAGTTCAACGAGAAACGCGCGAGCCGTCTGCGTGAATTCATGATGTCCGATCAGGATTTGGTCGCTGACCTCACCGGCACGGCGGACATCGAAGTCGTGATGGATTTGACACGCGCGTTGAAATTCTCGCCCGTGTTCGAGGACATGGACAAACGCTCCATGCTCGCGCGCATCGTCAAACGTCATCCGTCAGTTCAACCGCTCATCTCGGGCGAGCAAACCAAACAGGACTCCGCCATCTATGTTTCGTGGGACAGCCTCGAACGTCGCAAAACCGAATACACAGAGCTGGTGCAGAAGAAAATTCCAGCGAACTCCAAGGAGATCGCGACAGCCCGCAGTTATGGCGACTTGCGGGAGAATCACGAATTCAAGGCGGCGAAGGAGATGCAGAAAGTTCTCATGCGCCGGAAGGATGAGCTTGAGGCGTTGCTGAATCGCGCACGGGGCACAGATTTCTCCAACGTCCGCACAGACGTGGTCAACATCGGCACGATTGTTCACGCCACCGACCTGAACACCAAAAAATCCGAGGTGTTCACAGTTCTGGGCGCGTGGGATTTTGATGCCGAGAAGAACATCATCAGCTACCTCACGCCCGTGGGTCAGGCATTGTTGAACCACAAAGTCGGCGACGAAGTGGAGTCCGAAGTGGACGGCGCGAAACGTCGGCAACGCATCGAGAAGATTGAGGCTTACCGCCCGGCGGCGACTGCTGAACCCGCAGCCTGAACTGTTTCAAAGCAACAAGCCCCAAGTGATGAACTTGGGGCTTGTTCGTTTTAATCAAGACCGGGCCGAGGCATCTAAATTGGTTTGTCACGGGCGATTTTCATTAACACCGTGGCTTTAGCCCGGTGGAAATGCGCGCGAAACCCGTAAGAACCGTTTCAACGGTTTCTCGCGGCGACCCCAAAGCCGTTGAAACGGCTGGAAACTCCAATCCAGCCTCTTTACACCGGGCTAAAGCCACGGTGTTAATGAGATGTTTTGATGCGTCTGCCCTGTTAATCAAGACTTGACCCTTCGCCCGTGGATTGCCTAGTTTATCAGCGAAATGAACGGAATTGTCCGACAAGTAACGGCGGTAGTAGTCCTCGTAATCAGCGAGGCCGGGGTTGCTTGTCGAGATTGAGACGATTTTAACAAGAACCCACGGCTGGAAACGGCTGTGGGTTTTTTGTTGCCCGCGCCGCCCGGTCACAACAAAACAAAAACTAAAGACGGATGGTTGGATTTGTGGATGAATGGATGAATAGAAATCGCGCATGAGTGTGAATCCAGCAATCCAATAATTCAGCAATCCAGCAATCCAACCGAAAACAGTATGAGCAAAACATCCGAATCCGCGAAAGCGAAGTCCACCAAGTCCACCACCGCCACCAAGCGCAACGAAGTCGGCGCCGCCATGTTTGGCCGCGACATCTTTGTCGAAGCACTCGAACGCGAAGGCGTGGACGTTATTTTCGCCTACCCCGGCGGCGCGAGCATGGAAATCCATCAGTCGCTCACGCACTCGAAGATCCGCACCATCCTGCCGCGCCATGAACAAGGCGGCTCGTTCGCGGCGGAAGGTTATGCGCGCGTGACCGGCAAGGCCGGTGTTTGCATGGGCACAAGCGGTCCGGGCGCGACGAATCTCGTCACCGCCATCGCCGACGCTTACATGGATTCCTGCCCGCTCATCGCCATCACCGGTCAGGTGACGCAGGCCATGATCGGACGCGGCGCGTTTCAGGAAACCGACATGATCGGCGTCACGTTGCCCATCGTGAAGCACAGCTATCTCATCACGAACATCAACGACATCCCGCGCATCGTGAAGGAAGCGTTTTACATCGCGCAATCCGGTCGCCCCGGCCCGGTGGTGATTGATTTTCCGAAGGACGTGCAACAGGCCAAAGCCCAGCCCGTCTGGCCGACGCTCGAACAGGTGAAGAAAGGTCTGCGCGGCTACACGCAACCTGACTTGAAGGCCGATGAACTCGCGTTGAACGAGATCATGGGCTTGATTGAGAAGGCCGAACGCCCGGTGTTGTATTGCGGCGGCGGCATCATCACCAGCGGCGCGGCGGCGGAACTCAAGAAGTTCGCCGAGGCTTGCAACATTCCCGTGACCACCACGCTCATGGGCTTGGGCGGTTTCCCGGAGACGCATCCGCTGTCGTTGCGCTGGCTGGGCATGCACGGTTCTGCCGTGGCGAACTGGGCGGTCAACGGCGAATTTGAGAAGCGCAAGACCTTCAACGATCCGATGGTGAAGATGAAGAACGGCGCGGACTTGTTGCTCGCGTTCGGCGTGCGCTTCGATGATCGCGTGACCGGCAAGTTCGAGGAGTTCTGCAAGAGCGGCACGATTGTCCATGTGGACATTGACGCATCGGAGTTAAACAAGAACCGCAAGGCGCATCTGCCTGTGGTCGGCGACATCAAGGACGCGTTGACGCGCTTGAACAAAATGATCGCCAAGCGGCCGTTGAACAAAAAGCACACCGCGTGGCTCGATCAGATCGGCGAGTGGAAGAAGAAAGCACCGTTCGCCTACGGCATCACCGCTGAGATCGCCAACAGCGATCACATGAAAGATCACCTCAAAGGCAACGAAGACCAATGCATCATCCAGCAGATGGTCGTGGAGACGTTGTATGATTTGACCAAGGGCGATGCCTACATCACCACCGGTGTCGGCCAGCACCAGATGTGGGCCGCGCAGTGGTACAAATACAAATTCCCGCGCCAGTTCGTCAGCAGCTTGGGCCTCGGCTCGATGGGTTATGGCTTCCCCGCCGCGCTCGGCGTGAAGGTGGCGTTCCCCGACAAGCAGGTGATTGACATTGATGGCGACGGCTCTTTCCTGATGAACATCCAGGAACTCGCCACCGCGAAGGTCGAGAAGATCGCCGCGAAGGCCGTCATCTTGAACAACCAGCACCTCGGCATGGTGGTGCAGTGGGAAGACAACTTCTACGCGGGCAATCGCGGTCACACCTATCTCGGCAATCCTGCGAACCGCGCGGAAATTTATCCTGACTACGTGAAGGTCTGCAATTCGTTCGGCGTGAAATGCGAACGCGTGATGTATAAGAAAGACCTCCGCGCCGCCATGCAGCGTATGTTGGATTCCGACGAAGCCTACGTGCTGGACGTGGTCGTGCCTTACAGCGAACACGTCATCCCGTTCATCCCCGCCGGCAAGACCGTGGCGGACATGATCTGGAAGCTCTGATGGAATCCCCGAACCTGTGCCGCAAACCAGGAAAATCAATCGGGGTGGAACGCGCGGAACGGTGTTTCAAGCCGCAGCGCGTTCACGCCACGAGGATGCCGCTGTGCTGTTCAGCAAAGGTAGGTATGCAGGTGCAATCTATCTCGCGGGCTATTCGATTGAATGTCTGCTGAAACGCGCGGTGACGGCCAGGCATGAATGGGTCTGGTTGCCTCAAGAATTGGAAACCCACGACCTTGATCTGTTGCTATTGGAGTCTGGTTTGCAGCAGGACTTGAAATCCGAAAAACGACTGTTTGCGGTGTTCATGTTGATCTCTGACACTTGGAATACCGAATTGCGATACGTAGCGGACAGCCAAGGAAAAAGTGATGGAGAAAAACTTTACCGACAGATGGAACTGATTTACGGTTGGCTTAACGAAAAAATATGAGCTTCAAAGAAAGCATCAACGAAGCACTGCGGGGCGTAATCCCAAAGCGGCACAAGTTCAGGGTGACTCTTGAGGACGCCGGATTTGACCGCTATCAGGTGGTAAGGGTTGTCACTCCTGCCTGGAAAACGACTCCGCGCATTGAACGAATCCTAAAGGTTCAGGAGGCCATGGATAAAAAACTCTCGCCCAAACAGCTCTCAAAAATAATCCGCATTAGCGTGCTGACATCCGCCGAACATACACGCCTGCTTGGCTTCCTGAAACCAGCCCGCAAAACCGCCAAGGCGGGAACGCGGAATGGACACTGAACACAGGCAATCTTGCAGTCATTAAAGAACAAAGCCGGGCGAGGGAAACCTCGCCCGGCTTTTTTATTGAACTGCGAAACACACGAACTACACGAAACTGTTCAGCCACAAAAGAGCGCAAAGACCACAAAGAGACGGACTACGATTCTCCCTCTCCGCTTCATCGGATGGAGGGGAGAGGGCCGGGGTGAGGTGAGGCAATTTGCTCTGCGTTCTCTCGCGGCAAAGAAGTCAATAAACCAGCACCAACACCGTCCGCCTGTCTTGCCTCATTCACAGAGACAATTGGCAGAACAATTGATGGCAGAATAATGCCGACCCGGAATTCAGGAACATCATTCTGCCATCAATGATTCTGCCAATCTCCGGCGGTTTCTATTTTGGAATCAGTAAACCAACACGAGCACCGCCGCCTGCTCTGCCTCCTTCACCACATCCTCAAACTTCTTTTCCTTGGCTGACGCCTCTTTGAGTTTGGCCGCCACTTCCGGCACGGACTCCAGAAAGCTCAGGAGATAACTGCTCTTCACCGCGTAATTCACATTCTCCGGGAGCGTGCCGCTCATGGCCAATGCTGCCGA
>JANNAO010000468.1:0-5754 GCA_031384405.1 Verrucomicrobiota bacterium
GCCAACGGCAACTTCATGATCATCGGTGTGATCAATTTCATTCGCGTCCCACAGTTGCCCGTGACGGCCTACAAACTCAGCATCTTCAACCGCTGGACGGCGGGCATCGGAAAATTCACCGAGAGTGTGAAGCTCATCGCACCGGATCAAACCACCGTCCTGCGTAAAGGTGAAGTGAAGTTCGCCCTCCAAGACGCGGCATATCACGCCACCAACGTCACACTCTTCGGTCAGGTAGAATTCAAAACGCCCGGAACTTATTACGTGGAAGTCCTCGTGGATGACGTGATGAAGATTCGTTATCCCGTGCCGGTCATCGTTGCTCCGCCACAGGACGGCTCACCGAAACCGCCGGAAGCTGCGGCTGGCGCGTGACGCGCGGCTCGGAGTGCGCCCGTCCTCGGGCGCAGAAGCGTGGCAGTGCAAGACGCCGCCGGAAATGGTGTACCCTGGGTTGTTGAACATTGCTGTGCCCGAGGACGGGCACACTCCGCCCCGGTCAATCTGTCGGTGTCACCAAACAGACTCGCAGTATAAATCTCAAAAAAATTCCGAAATGGTAGGGCACGTCACTCCGTGCGCGCCGGTTCGTGCCTGACAGATGGCGGTGCGCCCTACTCTTTCCGCCTTCACCTATCCCGGATCAACTCGTACACGTTCAGGTAATCCTGTCCCGGATGATTCCACGAGTAATCGCAGCGCATCCCGTTCTCCGCGATCTCGCGGAAGTGTTTCGGGAACGAATACCACAGGCCGATGGCGCGATGCAGCGCGGACTCGATGCCCGCGTTGTTGAAATCGTTGAACGTATAACCGTTTCGTTCGCTGAAAGGCTTCGGCGCGAAGTCGGCGTCGAACACCGTATCCGCCAGACCGCCCGTGGCGCGCACGACAGGCACTGTCCCGTATTTCAAGCCGATCATCTGCGTCAGGCCGCACGGCTCGAACAGACTCGGCACGATGATCATCTCCGAGCCGGCGTAGATCAGACGCGACAACTCCTCGTTGAAACCGATCTCGATGTGGCAATCCGGGTTGTCGTTGTAATGCCGCTTCAAGCCGTGGAATTGGTTTGTGATGCGCGCATCCGCCGCCGTGCCCAGCAACACGAACTGACAGCCATTGCTGAGGCAGTAGTGGATGGCGTGCGTCACCAGCGGCAAACCCTTCTGATGATCGAGCCGTCCCACGTAACAGACGATCGGCTTCAATACATCCTGCAACAAAAAACGATTCCGCAGCGCGGCCTTGTTCGAGAATTTGTCATCGAGCGTCTTGAGGCCGTACTTGTGCGGGATGTGATTGTCCGTCTCCGGATTCCACATGTCGTAATCGAGGCCGTTCAAAATCCCGCCCATCTTGCCCTGATGCACATGCAGCGTGTGGCCCAGGCCGTAGCTCTGCTCTGAATACAAAATCTCCCCGCGATAACGCGGTGAAACCGTAGTGACGAAGTTGGAATAAACGATCCCGCCCTTCATCAGGTTGATCGCACTGCGGTTGAAATTGTCCTGCAACCGGTCGGGATGGAAAAAATAATCGTGACGGTTCAGGCCGGTGGCGCGGAGGATGTGCTCCTTCGTCACGCCTTGATGCTGCAGGTTGTGCAACGTGTAGCAGACACGCGTATGCTTCATGCCAAGGTGCTGATAAATCTCGTAGAGCAGCACCGGCACGAGACCCGTCTGCCAGTCGTGACAGTGGATGATGTCGGGGTTCTTCCCGCTCTTGAGCATGAACTCCAACGCGGCGCGACTGAAGAAAGCGAAGCGTTGGTCGTCATCCGGCTGGCCGTAGAACATGCGGCGATTGAAAAAATTGTGATCGCCATGCGCGTCAATGAAGTAGCACTTTCGCCCATGAACGAAGCCGAAGAACACGGTGCAATGGATCGCGCCGCCATACCACGGCACCCACAAATCCTGATACGCGACTTGCAGCCCGTAAATCTGGTCATAGCGCAGGCAATCGTATTTCGGGAGGATGATCTCGACGGAGTTGCCGCGAATTTCCAGCTCGCGGGCGAGGCCGAAAACGACATCGCCCAGCCCGCCGACTTTGGCGACCGGCGCGCACTCGGATGCGATTTGGATGATGTACATAGGCTGTGTGAAAACTCTTCCGCACCGGCAACCGGGTGATGCTATGCGGCCAGACGGGAGAAATGCAAGCAAGTGGCGTCGAACTTTTTGCTTTACTGAACTACAATCGAAACAATCATATAAAATATGAGAAAGCTTCTGTGGTTAACGCTTATTCCGGTCATATTATGCTCGTGCGCGCACAATAACTGGCATGGAGGCGAACTAACGCATATCAAAGCAAGATGGATTGACGGGAAGGGGATTGTTCCACTCGAAGCTCAACTCAAAAATGATTTTGGAGCCAAATGGGATTACTACGGGCACTACAACACTGCAGGTGTAGTCGCTAGAATTGCGGGGCACTCCGACGAATACGCCGCGAGAATTGCTTATTTTAGCCAAGCGCCAGACAATTTGAGAACTTTTGGATGGGGATACGCGGATACAAATAGGTATCCACAACCTTCACTACTATACAATGCTGTGCCGGTTGCAATTTGGGGAACACTAATCCCTCCATTTTGGGGATACAGGCAAAGGATTGAGGGCGCCTTGCATTCGCTACATGGAGGGAATCAACTTGAGGTGTTAAAACGTCAAAAGAGGTTGCAATCACTCATTGCAAAGATAGACAAAGCTGATGAGTCCGAGGATTGGAAAGCGGGATTTCTCATCCACGCATTGGGAGACAGTTATGCGCATGTTTACCCCTCAAGTGCTGGTGGTGAAAGTGCCTATGGGCCATTTGTCGGCCATGGTCTGGACTGCGGAAAAATTGGGCCGGATAAAATTAGTCAACACTTTGAGCACTACGAGAAATACGTCCGCGCGCTCTATGAGGCTTTGGGTGGGAGTGACCAAACCGAAGCACTTGAAGTTTTTCTATCACGCGTAAAGCGGGAGGCCAACTCGACATGCAATCAAAAAATCGCGGAATCCAAGGTTAAGGAGTTTATCGCGAGCCAATATCCATATCCAAGCTCACAGTGCGAAATCATAAAGGAACACCAAATGTGGCGGACCGAAATCCACCTCTCAAAAGTTAATATGTTTTTAAAGCAGCTTACTCTGAAACTGGCAGAATGAGGATTTGCCAAATCAGGATCAGTAAAGGGTCATAAATTGGAACGCCGAAGTGTCGCGCCTCGCGACTTTAAAGTGGGCGAAGCTTCGGGACTTTCGAGAATTAATTCCGAAATAGTTTTTTGAAGCTGGAGGGATGGAGAGAAAGGCCGCACTCCGGCAATTTCGTGCTGTTGCAATAATTTCAACACCTTCTTTGAGGAGTAAATAATCTGCAAAGCCTCCAAAACCATATGCTTTTGGAGATCATCGAATTGAAGCGCCTCAACTTCCTCAACTGAGTGAACAACCGGAAACCAATCGGTCAGAATGGCCAATAGCCGAAACAAGTCCACGCGAGCATCCGGATAAGAGATCTGCTCTGGAGGAAAACTCCCGGGATAGCTTAGGTTCAAGGCATCGGCGGCGGCCAATGTTCCGCATCCAAAAAACAACCGTTGCTTTTCCAGAGGCAATTTATCGCGGCGGGCGGAATTTTTCAGCGCGTAATAAACTGCATCCACTTTTTTATGAGACTGCCAATCCTGAGCGGCTTCCAACTCGGGATCATGACGGTGGAACTGTAACCAAAGGGTCGCGGCAGCGGCAACTTGAGGAGTGGATGAAGAAGTGCCAGCACCGTCCAAATCAATAGCATTGGTACTATCCCCAACCCAAAGTACATTTGGGGAAAACCCACAAACGGCGTTATCCATCATGAAGGATGGGCCGTAGCTGCCGCGAACAAAGTATGAGAGCCAGTCTTGGAAACGTAAAAAGCTCCAGAAGCTTGGGATTTCTCCGTAAGACTTGTAATTGCTGGTGGCAGCGGGTACGCACATCACTCGGCTAAAAGCAGCAGGATATACGACGCGCCTTGGAGTTTGGAAAATGTTGAGTAAGTTAACGTAGTCTCCACTCGCGGCAAAGATAGCAGCGCCATTGTGGTAGGCATAGTTTACTTGATCGGCCCATGCAAACGAAGGCAAGCCACCATTGCTTAGAGAAATAACGTCGGCCCTGCGATCTACAGCGGTGCGGATGCCCTCAGCTAACGCACTGTTGACATTCCCAATGCTGACAACCCATGAGCTAATACGATATGTGGAAATGTTTACCCACGGATTGGCGCCAAAATAGCCATCAAATCCAGTCAGAACAGATGGGTGACTGCCTGTTGTCCGAATGCGCCCACCAGCCAGAATACTGGTGGTAGCAGTCCCATGAGTTGACCATTCGTTCGGTGGCGTCGGCGAATCTAATAAGTTGGTGGCTTGGTCGATCTGATAGTGTTCGGGAATAATGTCGAAATCAGTACGCGCGCCGGTGTCTAGAACTACAACATTGATACCGTTGCTGGTCGCTCCGGACGCTTCTACGCGGAATCGAGCCTTTTTTAACTGACTATATTCATCTTCAAATTGCCATTGCAGACGATATGGTTTGGGTGCTGGCCAATGATGACTTGGCCCTTTGCCTATCGTGACACTGCGCGGCCGGTTTTCATGTGGCTGATAGGCGGATTGCTTCTCACCAGCAAAAACCGGCGGAGATCTTTTTTTGAATCCGGTAGATTGAAGTGTCATCTCTGGTTCAATCATCTCAATACCCAAGCGGGCAAAATCCCCATTGGCCTGCCACTTTTGTAGTTGGCGATAAATTGTTTCCCAAGCTTGGCTTCGCGTAAGATGGCGAGGTGAAGCAGAAGCTGGAGGCGCGGCTACGAACCACGGGTTGATCTCAAAATTAAGCACCTTTGAGTTATGTACAGCAACGGGTGGCGGGATAGTCCATCCGTCCGATGTGGTTAGGAGAAGGGATGTTTCCGCAGTTTGGCTTGATAGGTGTCTTGCCAGTGAAACTTGAGATCGCTTCAGTAATACCCGGTTAGTCGCTTCGGGATATTCCGTCACACAACCCAATCCGACGAAGTAAATGCAACCAAGCAGAAATGTGAAGCGAAACATAAAAACTTTAGCCATAAACGTGGAAATTTAGGTTTGAAATAGCTGTCGCATCTTCTCCATCGCCGTGTCGAGCAAATGATACGTTTGCTCCAGGCCATCGAACGAGCGATGCACCCAGCGGCTGCCCCAGTAAAAATTACAGCTCGTCTCCGCCGTCAGCAGATGATCGTAGGCTTGCACGAGGAGCGGGCGGATTTCGTCGGCGTTCGGCAGTGCGTTGGATTGCCCCTCTCCCCGGCCCTCTCCCCGTCCGACGGGGCGAGGGAGAAAAATCTCGTCGAATTTCTTTTTCACCTGCCAGTAGTAAGCGCTGGCGTTCTTGAGTTCGTCCCAGCCCTTCTTTTGCAGGAGCGAACCGGTCCATTGCGTGAAGTCGCCACCCCAATGATGCTCGGTGTTCCACGCGCCGCGATGCACCTCCACCTCCTCCGTCGGCGGGAAGCGGCGCAGGTATTCGCTGATGTGAATAGGCGTGAAACCCAGCGTCCCGGCGCGGTAACGATCCAAGATCGGCTTGTAGAAAAAGCCCCAGAAGCCGGACTCGACCTGCGAGGTGCGAAACCAGCCGCCGTTCTCGCCGTCGGTCCATGTGGTCACGAGCGCGGGGAAATCGCAATGCTTCGTGCGCTCATGGATTTCGT
>JANNAO010000473.1:0-6044 GCA_031384405.1 Verrucomicrobiota bacterium
CACTCCGCAGCCTATTGCTGATCCGAGTCGCGACAGATTGAAGATTTGTTTTCATGGTTATCTCCAGGTTAGAACCTCAGTGACGAACCGATGTGCGAGCCATGCACCGCCTCGTGGCAGCCCGCCGTCCAACAAGTGCCGCGCGAGAGAAAGGCTGTGTGATCGCGTCCGCCGATGACCACGCGGCCCGGCGCGGTCTGTTGTTGGAAGTGACACTTCACACACAGATTGGCATCGCGCGAGACGAGCAGTTTTTGATTCACTGACCCATGAGGCGTGTGACACGTTGAGCAACCTTCGCGCACGGCTTCATGTTCAAACACAAATGGCCCGGCTTGTGCCGTGTGACAACGCGCGCAGGTTTGTTGCTCGCTGGCGAGAGCCGTGCCACCGCCGCGAATCGAACTTCCCTTGTGCGGCTCGTGACAGTCCGAGCAACTCACCTTGCCTTCGATCACCGGATGATGCGTGGCAAGATTGAACTGGCCGCGCGTGTCGAGATGACATTGGAAGCAGACATCGGGAGATTTGCCGGGATTGACCATCGTGTGTGCCGCACCACCGGTCTGGACGTGAAGACTTCCCGGCCCGTGACAGGATTCGCAGCCGATGTCCTTGGCGTTTGCACCCTCGGCTTTCAACCGCGAATGGGTCGAGGTGGCGAAATCACGCACGAGTTCGGCGTGACATTCCGCGCAGGTTTTCGTTCCGACAAACTCCGCGCCGGGAATGTGCGGCGGCGCAATCATCACGCGCTGGAGCGTGGTGCAGGAGATGAACACCACCGCAATCAGGATGAATGCGAGAACGAGCGGGATTCGACGATGAGTGGCAAGCGCGCGAAGACGTGAGCGGATGCCGGAGGTGGCGTTTGATGACATCGCAGCTTTCATGGCAGTAGCACTATGACTTCGCGCCACAAATGCGACTACACCGTTCTTGGCAAAACTTGCGCGTGGATTGCCTGACACAAAAGCGTTAAACCCGACTTCCGAAGTAGCGGCGGGCATCCGTGCCTGCCGTAGAGCCGGGCATCCCTGCCCGGCGGAAAGAAACGCACGAGCAACACACGACACAGGAAATTCGAGAGACGTACAGAAATCCACGCCCCTTTCCGGGCGGCAAGGATGCCGCCCTCTACGGCAGGCACGGATGCCTGCCGCTACGGTCGCACCGCACCGCCAGTTCCATTTCGGAGTTCGGGTTAAACCAAAAACCGGGGGAGTGTCTTGCCACAAAAAGGCACAAGAAGCACAAACGAGATGATCGTGAGCCGGAGGAAAATTTTGTAGATTGTTCGCCGCCCGGAGTATCGCCCCCTTCTCCAGCAACTTTCCTTTTGCGCCTTCTGTGCCTTTTTGTGGCGAACCTTTCCGCCTTCACCCGCTGCGCTTTTTCCGTTTGGGATGCGTCTGGATGTCCCGCAATAAAAACTGCGCGAGCTGACGCAACCGCGCTTCCACATCCAGCGTTTCAAGAATCGTCTGCCGATCTTCAGCACCCGCCAACACCGCGCAACTCACCAAGTCCGCCGCTTGATCAGGATCGTTGATCGAATCCAAGTAGCCGATCACTTCTTTGGCCGAGAACGCGGGCGGCGGTTGACCCGGCACGCCCGGCTTGGATTGCGACACGAACGGAAATGGAAACGGCATCCCGAGCAGCACACGTTCCTTGAGCAACTCGCGCACGGTCACCAGCAACGCGCCTGTCTTCGTATCATTGCTCGGCGGCGTGGGAAGCGGCTCGATCTGCTGCACGCGATACGGACGATACTTCACCACCTTGCCCAACTTCACGCGCGTGAGTCCCTGCAAGATCAGATGCGACGTGCTGTCCTTGTGCGCCACCGAGACGCGGATCAACCCCACGCCTGCGATCTCCGCCGGAGTTTCGCGGGAAGAATTCGGCTTCCGCATCGCCACCGACAACATGCGATTACCATGCAGCGCATCCGCCAACATCTGCCGGTAACGCGTCTCGAAAATGTAGAGCGGCAACAACGCCTGCGGAAACAACGTCGCGTTCGGCAACGTCATCACAGGCACTTCATCAGGCAGATTCATGCAGTTAATTTAGGGCAACAACCGCGCCCGGCAAGAAAACACATTTCACAACGCCAAAAAAAGCCACTGCCAGCGATCAACCGATGGGCTTCTTCCAGATCGGCACGACGCGTTTCATCTCGTCAATCAACCACTGACACGCGGCGAACGCCTCCCCGCGATGCGGCGCGACGACCTCCACCCACAGCGACGGCTCGTTCACTTTGACCACGCCGATGCGATGGACGAGCCGCACGGATTCAATCGGCCAACGCTTCGCCATCTCGTCGAACAAGAGATCGAACTGATGCCGCACCATTTTCTCGAACGCCTCATACTCGATGGCGGAAATGGTTTTACCATCCTCGCTGCCGCGCACCACGCCGAGAAAGTTCACCACCGCGCCCATGCCTGCGGACAACTCCCGCGTCGCGATCAGTGCTGACTCGTTGATCGGCTCGGTGGTGATGGTGAGTTGTTTTTTCATTTTGTAGCGGCGGTCTGTGACCGCCGAAGACGCGTCGCTCACAGAGCGGCGCTACAACAATCATCCTCCTTGCACTGGTGGAAACAACGACACCTCGTCGCCATCCTTCAGCACGTAATCACGCGGCTGATACTCCACGCCCACGGCGAGCAAGGTGGACTTTTTCATGACAACCAGTTTAGGAAAGCGCGCCATGAGTTGATCGTGCAAAGCACCGAGCGTCACATCAGTCGCGAGTGCCTCCTTCGTCTCTACACAACCCGTGAGTTCCCTGAAGTAGGAATAGAATTGAACAGTGACTTGCATTGACAGTTCGGCGGAGTGGGAAATCACGCACCGCGCATCACTCCCGATACATCTCCGGCTTGAGCACGCCCACGAACGGCAGGTTGCGATACTTCTCCGCGAAATCCAACCCGTAGCCGATCACGAACTTGTCCGGGATGGTGAACCCGGTGTAATCCGCCTTCACCTTCTCGATGCGACGCGAGGGCTTGTCGAGCAACACGCAGATTTTCATGCTGCGCGGTTTCAAGGCGCGAAGTTTTGCGGTCACGCGGGAGAGAGTTCGTCCCGTATCCAAAATATCGTCCACCAGCAAGACGTGCCGCCCGCGCACATCGAGCCGCAACTCCTTCGTGAAAACCAGATCACCGGACTCCGTGCCTTTGCCGTAACTTGATACGCCGATGAAATCCAATCTCAACGGATGCGAGAGATGCCGGATAAGATCGCCGATGAACATCACCGTGCCGTTGAGCAGCGACACGACGACCATCTCGCGCCCGACAAAATCACGCTCGATCTCACGCCCCAATTCCGCGATGCGTTTGGCGAGCATCTTGTCGGTGATGAGAACGCTCTCGACTTCCTTGCGCCAACGCACGGGAACTTTTACTCCACTGGCGAGTTTGGTTTGTGATGTTGCCACAGGTCAGATGTGTTTCGAGTCGTGCTCGTCTTTCTGTGTGTAACCGCTCTCCTGCCGCTTGAAATTCACCTCGTTCTTTTTCACGTACGCGGCGAAGACATCGTCCGCGCTCATGCCGAGCACTTGCGCCATGCTGATGAGGAAGTGAAACAAGTCCACGACCTCGACGCGCGCGTTCTGTTCGTCGAACTTCTGATACTTGGCCCACCATTTCCACGGCACGCTGTCCACGAGTTCGGCCATCTCCTGCGTCATGGCGCGCGAGTAATTAAGAATCCACTTGGCCTTGTCCTCGTCGCTCATGCTGTCCATGTGAACGCCAATGCGTTTGTTCAAGGCGTCTTGCATCCGCCACAGTTCGCGAAGCTGGTCTGGTTTTTCCATGTGCAGAGGATTCGTGCGAAGCCTTGTGGAATCAAGCCGGAAAGCGGGCGAGGGAAATACGGTCGCAGGTTGCAGGTTAAAAGTTACAAAGTGCTTCGCCAGCACTACAGCTTCTGCAACTTGCAACTTGTAACTTTCAACTTGCAACAAAATCCGTGAACCAACGCTCCGGCTCGCAGCGAAACTCCACCGCCCGGCCCCGCCACTCGAACCGCAACGCGCTCGCGTGCAACGCGTGATTCGGCAGAATCAATTTCGCCCGCTGCGCGCCGGTCAATCGCCCTTCCACCAACGCCAGATACAGATTCACGTCGCCGCCGTAAATCTTGTCGCCCACGATGGGATGACCGATGTGCGCGAGGTGGATGCGGATTTGATGTTTGCGACCTGTGCGAGGGAGAAGGCGGAGAAGTGTGAAAGTCCAATTCTCACGCACCGGAGCGCGGCTGTGCTGAAAGCCAGCCGCAGCATCTGCCAAATTGCTGCGGCTGGTCTGCGACACAGCCGCGCTCCGGTTCGTGGCAAGCGACAGCTCGCGCCCAAACCTCTGCTCCACCCAATACTCCGTCTGCGACGCCGCTCCATCCTCGCGCACGCAATCTTTGATCGCCACGATGCTCTCCACATCTTTGCCGAGAGCCGCGTCAATGAGTCCGTGTTCCTCGCGCACATGACCGTGAACGATGGCCACGTATTCCTTCTGCACCACGCGCGTCTCCCACAGTTTTCCCAATTCACCCGCCACCGCCGCAGTCTTGGCCACGAGCGTCACGCCACTCGTCTCGCGATCCAGACGATTCACCAGATGCGGCTTCGCGTCCGCGCCGAGATGCAACCGCACGCGACTGATGAGACTGGAGTATTCATCACCCTTCGTCGGATGACAGACGAGATCGGCAGGTTTGTTGATGACGAGCAACTCGTCGTCTTCGTGGATGATGTCGAAAAGCTTGTCCAAGGTAGGCAGTGAACTATCATTCCGCTGCGTGACTGGAAAGTGGAATAAATTTCTCCCCGTGCTGCTGATGCTGGTGTTTGCGCTGTCGCGAATCCCCGGCGTGCTGCCGCAGAATTTCAGCGCGGCCTATGCCATTGCGTTCTGTGGCGCGGTTTATTTCAGCGGCGCAATGGCGTGGTGGCTGCCGCTCGGCACGCTGCTTCTGACGGACATCGCGCTCAATGTCTTCTACTACCACGAACCTGTATTCAGCGGCTACATGCTGGTGAAGATGCTTGGCTTTGCGGCAATCATCGCTCTGGGAAAACTGTTCTCGGCCCGTGATGGATGGTTCAAACTGCTCGGCGGCGGACTGCTCGGCGCGATTCTTTTTTATCTCATCAGCAACACCGCTTCATGGATTTACAATCCCGGTTACGCCAAAACCCTCGCCGGCTGGTGGCAGGCATTGACCACGGGCATTCCGGGATTACCGCCGACTTGGGAATTCTTCCGCAACACACTCATGAGCGGCGGCATCTTCACCGCGCTGTTCGTCAGTTCCGTCAAACTCACCGCACCCGCCGAATCTCCCGCCGACAAGGAAGCGGGAGTTCGCGAACCCTCTCCTGAAGCCAATCAAGAGCCGGAGGAAGCGAAAACGTAACTGAGTTACAAGTTGCAGGTTAAAAGTTAAACGCTCGCCACCTCAACACGCGTCGCATAACAAAACTTGCAACCTTCAACTTTCAACCTGTAACCATGAAAATAGGGCTGATCTCCGACACGCACGGTTTTCTCGATCCACGCCTGCCACAAATTTTTCGCGGCGTAGATCACATCCTGCACGCGGGCGACATCGGCCCGGATCGGTTGCTCGCGCAACTGGAATCCATCGCACCCGTCACCGCTGTGCTGGGCAATACGGATTCCTCCAACTGGATCACCCTCACCGAGACTCCCACGCTCGGCGGATTGAAATTTCTCATCCATCACATCGTCTCACCGCACGCGCTCACCGAGGAATTGGAAGCGCAAATCATACGCGCGTTGCCGCACGTCGTCGTGTTCGGCCACACGCACCGACGTTTCGACGAGAAGATCAACAACGTGTGGTTCATCAACCCCGGTTACTCCGGCCAACCCAAGCAAGACACGGCTTTCGTAGTGGGGCAGGCGTGAGGCCATTTAATCGGCGCGTGGCAAACGGACGCCCAACCCGACAGGCGAGACGCCCCTCCCACACACACCGGCCCGCCC
>JANNAO010000476.1:0-4915 GCA_031384405.1 Verrucomicrobiota bacterium
GGCACGAGCAGAGGTCCAGGTCAATGGCGGTGAACGTCAATTGAATCTCCTTGTCATCAAGACCAGGGCAGATGTTGCCGCACTCAAGCCGGGCGATGCCATTGCCATGGCCTGTCCCAAATGCAAGACAGTCACCGTCACCTACATGTCGGTCGAAAAGGGACACATCAAGACCACCACCACGGGCGCGGAACACCTCTGCCCCGGATGCGATGCGAAGTTCGTGACCACCGGCCACGGCAAAGCCATGACGCAAACGGTTGTTCACATCTGCAAGCAATGCGGAAGTAAGGACGCCTTTTGCTGCGCCACATCGTCAGGGAGCGGCACAACCGTGGGAACGGACAAGAAGTAGAACACCAAGTTCTGGCGGGTGAGGTCTGAACTGTCCTCGCCCGCCTCATGGAGCAGAAACCATGATCCCATGAAAAACGAAATCACATCCGCGAGTCTCACGAACGCACTCTGTGAATTGCCCTTGCTCAAGGGATTGCAACCCTCGCATCTGAAAACGTTGTGCGCTTGCGCGATGAAAACCACCTTCGCCGCCGGAGAGGTTGTGTTTCGCGAAGAGGATCCGGCCAACCGCTTCTACGTAATCCTCTCCGGCACCGTGGCACTGGAAGCGCAACAAGACAGTGGCGACCTCATCCGCATCCAGACGCTCGGCGCGGGCGATGTGTTGGGATGGTCATGGATGTTTCCGCCCTACCGCTGGCATTTCGACGCGCGCGCGCTTGAACCGGTCAACGCAATATTCTTTTACGCCACGCGCTTGCGCGAACAGTGCGAGGCCGACGCCGAACTCGGCTACGCGTTCGTCATGTGCATCGCACAAGTGATGATGGAACGGCTGCAAGCCACGCGGCGGCAATTGTCGGAAATCTCCGCCCTGGCGCTGCGCGCCCAATGGGAGGCGTTGCATCTGGCCGCGCAGTTGGGAATGCCACCACGCACCGGCAAAAAACATTCCAACGCCGATCCACTACTCGCATGAAACAACCTCTACCACTCCACACGCTATGATCACACTCCCCGAACTCCTGATCGTCCTCGGCGTGTTCGTGCTGGCAGGAGCGTACGTCTGGTTTATCAACCGCCTGCTCCGCAACGCGTAAATCGCAGGCACGAGTGGCACGCCGACGCACCCACGTTCACTCTTTGCAGACTGAGGTGATGCCGAATCGCAGATGGCAGACACCGTCTTCGATGGATGATTCCATTTTTCCAGCCGCTGCGTTGAACACATGCAGCATGGCATGATTGTCCGCCAGCACGTCGGCGGTGAAGGCGTGGATTCCGTTCTCTCTCGCGATCTTCATGAGCCGTTCCAGCAAAAACGATCCGATGCCGCGATGCTGAAAATCATCATGCACGGTGAACGCCACTTCCGCTTCGTTGCTCGCAGCGTTGCGAAAATAGCGTCCGACGCAGATGATGCGTTCACGTCCCTCATGCGGCACAAGTCCCACCAACGCGAAGTCGTTCCGGTAATCCAGCGTCACAAACTTCTACACTTGTTCGTGTGACAGATGCCGCACATGCATGAAGTAGCGTTGATAAACCGTTTGCTCGGAGTGCGAGTAGAACAATTCCTTGAGCAAGGCTTCATCCGTCGGCTGGATCGGACGAAAGCGGACAATCAATCCGTCTTTGAATGTCTCTTCGCTCTCAAGCTTGCGCGGGTAGGGTTGTTGTCCGGCGGGCAGCGCGATCTGATTCGGATGCACGAACTTTGCTTCCCGTGCCTCCCGCATGAGTTCTTCGCGGAACTTCGGGTGAGCGATGTGAATCAACGCCAGCGCGCGTTCGCGCACGGATTTTCCGTGCAGGTAGGCGATGCCGTATTCCGTCACCACGTAATGCACGTCCGCGCGCGATGTCACCACACCCGCGCCTGTTTTCAACCAGGGCACGATGCGGGAAACTTTCCCATCACGCGTCGTGGAGGGCAGCGCGATGATGGGTTTGCCGCCCTCGCTGCGCGCCGCGCCCCGGATGAAATCCACCTGACCGCCGAAGCCGCTGTAAAACTTTCCGCCGATGGAATCCGCGCAGACCTGCCCGGTCAGGTCCACCTCGATGGCCGAGCTGATGGCCACCATCTTTGAGTTGCGCGCGATTTGGAATGGATCGTTCGTGAACTCGGTTGGTCGGAATTCAAAGAAGGGATTGTCGTGGATGTAATCGTAGAGCTTGCGCGTGCCGAAGCAGAACGACGCGACAATTTTTCCCGGCAACAGCGTCTTGCGTCGGCAATTGATGACGCCGCTCTCGATCAGTGGGATCACGGCTTCGGTGAACATCTCCGTGTGCATGCCGAGATTCTTGCGATCACCGAGGCACGCCATCACCGCGCTGGGGATTTCGCCGATGCCTGTTTGCAACGTCGCTCCGTCCTCGACAAGCGATGCGATGAATTCACCCATCTTCAACGATTCGGGCGACGGAGGTTCGTTGGCGAATTCCAGCAACGGCTCGTTGCTTTGCACCAGCGCATCCAGTGCGCTGACGTGGACAAAGCTGTCGCCGAGCGTGCGGGGCATGTTGGGATTCACCTCGGCGATGACGTAGTCCGCGCTTTCAACCGCCGCTTTCACCACGTCCACGGAAACGCCGAAGCTGCAAAACCCATGCGCGTCCGGCGGGCTGACTTGCACGAGCGCGATGTCGAGATGGATTTGTTTCCGGCGGAACAATGCCGGGATGTCGCTGAGAAAAACCGGTGTGTAGTCTGCGATGCCTTCGTGAACGGCGTCGCGCACGTTCGGTCCGATGAAGAAGGCGTTGTGCCGGAAGTTGGCGAGCAGTTCGCGCCGCGAGTAAGGCGCGTCGCCGAAGGTGAGGATGTGGATGATCTCCACGTCGAACACGTCCGTGCCGCGTTTGGCGAGCGCGGCCACGAGCGATTGCGGCGCAGCGCAACCGGAGCCGATGAAGACTCGCATCCCGCTGCGGAGGCGACTCAATGCTGCGTCTGCGGTTGTCCAATGGGGCGAGTTTGAATTCGACATGCCAACATGCTACCATTTTTTATCCAAGCCGCTTCACCCCGATTGCGAATCACTGCGCTGATTTTGCTTCGTTGTTTCATCAACGGTTTCCAGCGGATGCTCCTCCTTTTGCCAATGCTCGGAAACTTTCCCGTCCCAGCACGCGAGGTTCACGGGATACACATCGGGATCGAACATGACGTGATAAAAATGCCAGACGACGATGGAGAGGCACGCGAGGATGGCTTCGTAGTAATGGATCGTCAGCGCCACATCCACCGCCCAGCGCGGTAGCCATTGTGTCACCTCCATCTTAAACCACACCATCAATCCGGTGACGCCCATGATGATCGTGCCCCAGATGATGGCCCAATACTCCATCTTCTCCGCGTAACCGAACCGCCCGATCTGCGGCTTCTCCTTCCGCAACCCGACCAGCCAGCGCGTCGTGCCGACGATGTCCGCGAGGTCTTTTTTCACGGGCAGAAAATCAAAAACCAGTTTCCGACCGTCCTTCGAGACGGCGATATAAACGAGGTGATAGAAACCCACGAGCAGCAGCAATACGCCCGCGATGCGATGCGACCAACTTCGGAACGGCTCGCTGGATCCCATCAGTTTCGAAATCCACGAGTCAGGAAACTTGAGCGCAAATCCCGTCACAGCCAGCGCGATGAAACTTAGCGCCAGCACTGCGTGCTGCCAGCGTTGCGACAGATTCATCCGCATCACGGGACGCCCCGCCGCACGCAGATGAGCCGCCACCTTCTTGACGAACAACAGAACATTATGCGCGAGCATTCCGCCGATGGTGACAACGATCAGCCCCAGATAAACACGCCGCACCCACCAGTTGATCTGGTTGCCCATGCCGTTCCCGTTCTGATCTGCGCCGAGGTCCACATGGATTTTGCTCAGGGAGAAATTTTCATTCGCACCCGGATGACACTTCCCGCACGTCGCCACCAGATTGGTTCTGTGGATCGTCGAGTTCACGTCCGTTGAAGGAAGAATCTTGTGATACCCGTGACAACTCGCGCAGTTGGCCGCCAACGTCGAACCATACGAGCCAGCCAGCCCGTGATAACTCTCGAAGAATGTCTTCACCCGATCCGCAGGCAGATTGAACTTCGTGTTGATCCGCTCCGATGCGTGACACTTGCTGCAAACTTCCGCTGAGATGGCGAGTGCCGCCGCGCCCTTGAAACTCGCCGTGCGATGCTCTGAATGGCAATCCACGCAACGCGGTGACTCGCGCGCTTTCGTGGCTGCGGCGATGCCATGCACGCTCGCGGCATAATCCGTCTCCGCCTGTTCGTGGCAACTCCCGCAACTCACGGGCGGCAGCGGGGTGTCGTGAGTGAGGTCTTTGATTCCCTCGTGGCAATCCACGCAGTTCAGCGCGCCGTGGACGGAAACGGAGAATTGATTTGTGTCGAACAACGCGAGCGGCGCGACATGCCCTTTGACAGTGCGCGTGTTACCGGGGTCGGTGTGGCAATCGAGACAATCCGCATTCAAGAACGCGGCGTGAGATGCCCATTGCAGACAGAGCCACGGCAACAACCAGCCAAGAAGCCGGACATTCATAGCGATCTACATTCCTTCAATCCACCGAGCAGGACTCCACGAAGGTTGCTGATTCTTGAACAGATTTTGCCAAGCCACAAACCACACCGCTTCAAGTGTTGCCTCTGGAACGATTTGAAATACTCTTCGCACAGGATTCACATCGGGAAATTGGCTCATGAATTGGATCGCCCCATCTGAAAAGGACACCGACACCTTGGTCCTTTCCCAGCGGGAGAGGAGATGATGGGTTGAGGGCGCGCAGCTTGACCGATACTTGACTGACGCTTGACCCAAGATTGACCCATCGGCAGACTGATTGGCATGAGCTACCAACCGCAATTCACCATCAC
>JANNAO010000526.1:0-1738 GCA_031384405.1 Verrucomicrobiota bacterium
GGCGATGCTGTCGCGATCCGGCAAGCCGGAGTGCGGATGGTTCGCGATGACCTGCACCGTGACGGGAAAAATGTCCGTCCGCTCGCCGCGCAAACGTTTGATCTCCGCCGCAAATTCCTGGCAACGCTTGATGCGACCGTGAGCGGTGTCCTGCTCGCCAATCATGCAAATGAACGGAGTGTTGCGGAGCGTCTCCGCCACCGCGCCGTCCGCGAGTGCCGCACCGCTGGCGTGGATGGCGGCGAAGCGATCCGGCATTTTCGGCCCCATCGCAAACGCACCGTAGCCGCCATGCGAATAGCCCATGAGAAAAACCTTGTCCCGATCAACGTCACCGAACAGCAGGAACTGGCGCACGAGATTCGCCATGAGCGGATAGGCGTAACCGGTGTAGAAACCATTCCAAGTGTTGTCCGGCGCACGCAACGCGACGTAGATGTAACCGCCGGCTTCCGGGTGATCGCGGTAATACGTGTGCATGTGCTTCCACTGGCTGTCGTTGAACTCCTGCGTCGTCCCACCGCCACCGTGCATCGCGATGAACAGCCCCCAGCCGTTGGCGGGCCGAGTTCCCACGGTCTTCACCGTGTAAGGACTGACGTGTTCCGCAAAACGAACCTTCTTCTCATCGAAGCTCTGACGCAAATTTCCGTGATTGGTGGATGCCAGAAAAGCTTCCCAAGCGATCTGGCGCACAGCGGCTTCGTTGTTGCGAAGGATTTTTTCCAACGAGGAAGAAAATTTCCACACTGTCTTGCGATCCGCGTTGAATTTGAAGAAATCTGTGAGCGCGGCTTTAAGTTTCGCCTCGTCTTTCGGCGCGAGTGGTTTCGTTGCCGCAGGCGGAGCAAAACAAACCTGACGAATCGGGGGAACGTCGGGAACGCCGCTCATGAAGACATTTAACAAATCTTCGCCCGCAGTTCCCGTCGTGTAGAATTGGCTGCGTTTATTCCCGGCCAGTTCAGATTCAACGATGAACGTGCGTTGCGCCGGAAGTTCAAAGGACAGATGATCGTTGCCGTCGGCGGTCGGGTCTTTGCTGCTGCCCTCGAAGCGCGAGGCCGAATCCGCCGCATCGGTCACGGTGACGCGCGCCACGACGCGCTCGCCAACCGGACGGTCGAACACCTGGAGGTTAAGGCGCACCTTCGCGGTGTCCGCTGGCTTCGCTTTGGCGGCGTAACGCTCCGTGACATTCACCGCGTTGACGTAATCAATCCTCGGCGCCCATTCGAGCGGGAAGCTCAGTCCGGTCTTTCGGAAACTGCTCGCGTAGATCGCGTGTTCGCGAATTTCCTTCACCGCCTGCGACGCGTTGTGAACGAACCAGCCGCGATCAAGCCCCTTCGCGTCCGCCTCCGCTGCGCCGGCGAAATGCCAGTCGCCATCCCAGATTTCCACCCACGTATGATTGCCGCTCTTGTTCATCCAAAGCGGCGTGCCGACGATACGCGCCGGAATGCCGACGGAACGACACGCATCCACCAACAAGATGGACAGCCCCGTGCAAGTCGCGACGCCGGTGTCCATCGTCTCAAACGGCCCCTGATCCGCAGCGCGTCGCTTCATCGAATACTTCACTCCAAGCTGGCGAAAAAGTTTCTGGTTGATCACTTGCGCGGCCTCGGCGGAAGTCTTGCAATCCTTGACCAGCGGCAGGCAAAGATCGTGCAGCCGCTTGCGCCAGTTGTCGCGCTGTTCGCTGACACTCGCGTAAGGCAGCACGTCGTTAAGA
>JANNAO010000047.1:0-10700 GCA_031384405.1 Verrucomicrobiota bacterium
ATGGATGCGGCGTTCAACTGGCTCATGCTTTTCATCGGAAGCCAGGCGGCGCTCATCCTCCTCGGCCTGCTGCCGCTGACGATGTGGAAAAGTTTCCAATCCAAGGGTGACACAACCCAACCAAGCAATTGAATCAGTGCAGAGAATGAATTCATTTCTAACAAGCGTCGTCCAGTTTTGCATGAAACCCCAAGCTATGAATCTAAGCCAAGTGAAATCTTCGTACGTTACCACTATCCTTGCAGTGTTCGTCGCGACTTCAGTGACGGCACAAACTGAAAGCAATTGGCCGAACTGGCGCGGACCCAATGGCGATGGCAGTGCAGCCGACGGCAACTATCCCGTGCGGTGGAGTGAGACGAACAACATCCTTTGGAAATCACCGCTGCCCGGAAAGGGTTGCTCCACGCCCATTGTCTGGGGCGAGAAGATTTTTGTGACCGCTCCTGCGGACGGACAAGATTCCCTGCTGGCGATTGATTGGAACGGCAAAGAACTTTGGCGAACCAAAATGGGCGTCGAACGCGCTGGCAAACATCGCAACGGGTCCGGCAGCAACGCGTCGCCCGCCACGGACGGGAAAGTGGTGGTGGCGTATTTCAAGAGCGGCACTCTGGCGGCGCTGGATTTATCCGGGAAAATCTTGTGGCAGACGAATCTCGTCGAAGGGTTCGGACGCGAAACATTGTTCTGGGATCACGGCACATCGCCCGTGTTGACGGAGAAGTTCGTCATCATGGCCCGGATGCACGCCGGCGAATCGTGGCTCGCCGCGTTCGACAAACTCACCGGCGTGATGAGATGGAAGGTGGCGCGGAACTACGAGACACCGACCGAGGGCGATCAGGGTTACACCACGCCGCTCGTGATCCGATACGAGAACAAGGAGGCGTTGCTGACGTGGGGCGCGGAGCGGTTGACCGTTCACGATCTCGCGGATGGAAAACTTCTCTGGTCGGCGGCGGGATTCAATCCGGCGGCCACCAGACTCTGGCCGGCGGTCGCGACGCCGGTGTTGGTCGGCGACGTGGCGATAGTTCCCTACGGCAGAAGTGATCGCGGCGTGCCGCTGCTTTACGGCGTCAAACTTGGCAAGTCTGGGGAATTGGAATCCACGAATCACATTTGGAAGCGCACGGACACAGGGATATTTGTTCCCAGCCCGACAGTCTGGCGGAAGAATGTTTATCTGCTGCGTGATCGTGGGGAGGTCGAGTGTCTTGATCCCGCCACTGGGAAAACAGTCTGGAGCGACAGCTTTCCCAAAGCTTCGTCAAACTTCTACGGCTCGCCCGCCATCGTGAACGGTAACCTTTACGCCGTGCGCGAAGACGGTGTGATGTTTGTGGCCAACGTGGACAAGAAGTTTGAGGTGCTGGCGGAAAACAACATGGGCGAACGTGTCATCGCCACGCCGGTCTTCCTGCGGGATCGCATTTTGGTTCGCGGGGAGAAGAGTTTGATTTGTCTGGGTGCGCGGTAGTTTCATCGGCGGCAAAGGACGCGGAACGTACCCGGCTGTAACCGGAAGGAATACTATAAGGAAGGCAGGAATCCATGAATTGCCCCTTCCTGCTCATGGTTTCATGGCTTCCTTATTCATCGCTTCCTCGGTTAAAACTTCGCCTCGCGTCATTTCAAACTTTTCCTCATCATCAATTCAGATGAAGAAATCTGAATTGCAGAAAGTTCTCACTGTCGCAGTGCTTGCCGCGCGTGCTGCGGGCAAGCTCATGCGCCAAAACTTGCGCGAGTCCAAGGTTGTCAACGAAGCCACCTCCCACGACATCAAACTGGAATTGGACGTGCGCTGTCAGAAGTTGATCGAGAAAATTCTGGCGGGTGCGTTTCCGAAGATCGCCGTGCTGGGTGAGGAAGGCGACACAGGAAACACGGGCGAGGAGTTGCGCTGGGTGGTGGATCCGATTGATGGCACGGTGAACTTCGCCTACGGCATTCCGCACGCGTGCGTGTCCATCGCATTGCAGAGACGCGTCAAAGGGGACAACTACGAGAGCATCGTCGGCGTCGTGTTTGATCCGTTCCAAGACGAGTTGTGGACGGCGATTCGTGGTGGGAAAGCTTTTCTCAATGGCAAACCCATCAGCGTCAGCAAACGTAATCAACTGGCGGAGTCAATCGTCTCCATCGGTTTCGCAAAGAGCAAGTCCAGCACGGAGAGCGGGCTGCCGTATTTTGCGTGGCTCGTGCGGCGTGTTCGCAAAGTGCGGATGCTTGGCTCGGCGGCATTGGGATTGACCTACGTGGCGACTGGACGGCTCGATGCCTACATCGAACGCGGCGTGAGTTTGTGGGATGTGGCTGCGGGCGGATTGATCATCGAGTGCGCGGGCGGAAAATTTTGGACGCGACCGATCCCCGGCAAGTTCAAGGTGCGGATGCTGGCGAGCAATGGGTTGTTGCACGGGAAGCTGAAGTTGCCGAAGTGACATGAAGTTGCAGATGCACTTGGCGACTTAGCTGCTATAATCTCCACCGTATGTTAAGTCGTATTTCGTTCAGAAGTGCCATCTGTGCCGTGTTGCTTTCGGTTTCCGCAAATGCCGCGCCGGTCATTGATCCGATTCCAACCGCGAGTATCCCAGCGGGTAAATCCCTGACCATCCCGATCACCGCGACGTCGTCGAACGGTCGCCCGCTTGCCTACACGATCACGAGCAGCACGAACCGGATCACGGTGGAGGTGCATACGAACAATCCGTTCTGGAAGATGTCCGTGGTGCAGTTGGCCGCGTCGAATGCTCCGGGTGCGTTCCAGACTTCGTTCCGTGGCGGCATCGCGACCGTGACGAACATCGGCGACATGACGCTGATGTTGTTCAAAGACCGCGCGCCGCGTTCGGTGGATGTTTTCATAGGGTTGAGTTGCGCTGGGTTTTACAGCAGCAACACGATCTTTCATCGCGTCATTCCGGGATTCATGATTCAAGGAGGGTGTCCGCTGACGAACGGCACGGGCGGGCCGATTTTCCGGTATGATGATGAATTTCATCCGCGTTCACTTTTTACCGGCAACGGGCAACTTGCGCTCGCCAACTCTGGAAAAGACACAGATGGCTCGCAGTTCTTCATCACACTGGGGCAACAACGCTTTTTGGACTTCGGCTACACGCTGTTTGGGCAACTGCTGCGGGGATTCAACGTCGTCACCAACGTCATCAATACGCCGCGTAACTCAACCAACACGACTGATCGTCCCTACGCTGACGTCATCATCACTCGCGCGTCACTCGTCACGAACACGACAGACATGGTCATCACATTGACAGGAACAAACCTCGCGGGAGTTTCGGGGACGATTCAAGTCATCGCGGATGACGGGTTGGTGGGTGGACGGGTGACAAATACTTTCACAGCGACAACTGTTGTGGATGCGAGCAACGCTCAGGCGTTCTTGAAGACACCGGCCGTCACAAATCTGTTTCTCACGGCTGGGATTCGTCACACGAATTATATTCAATCCTTAGATTTAGAGGGCAACGCCGTGTCGTATAACGCCCAGTATGTTGATTTGGTCACCTTTAATAACGCGACAAATGGGGATATTTACGCCGATGGCGGATTGGCATTCACGATAGTTCCGGGTTATGTCGGGCCGCTCAAATTCAAGGTATTTGCCGGAGGTGATGAGCAAATCATTACCTTCGCCGTCGGAGATACGGTCATCCGCCCCATCAACACCAACATCACCGCCCGCCCACTCGTTGGTTTCACAAATCAAATCCTCGCCACCTTCACCAACGGCGTGGCGAACAGCCCGGTGGGAAATTTCACCGCCGCGATCAACTGGGGCGACAACTCCACCAACTCCGGCGTTATTTTTACGAATGCCAGCGGTCGCAAGGAAGTCCGGGGCACGCACATCTACACCAACTCCGGCATCTATCCGATTTACGTGACGATCAGAAGCGTGGGCGGTGCGGAGACGAATGTGATGACTTTGGCGACAGTTCAACCGGCTCTCACCATGACTCGCTCAGGAACGAACACTGTCCTTCGATGGCCCGCGTGGGCGGGGGATTTCGCCGCGCAGTCACACACAAATCTTGCCACGACCAACTGGGTTTCGTTGACCAACAATGCGTCTCTGATCGGATACGAGAACGTGGTGACGAACGGGAGTTCCGCTACCAACAGGTTTTACCGGCTCAGGAGATGAGCCGATTGTAGCGGCGGGCATCCTTGCCTGCCGTAGAGTCGGGCTTCCCAGCCCGGCGGATAAAACCTCACGTATCGTTGGCGTGTGAAAAACTTTAAGCGTCGCTTGAAACTCAAAGTTCTTTCCGGGCGGTAGGGATGCTCGCCCTCTACGTCAGGCAGGGATGCCTGACGCTACTTCAGCTTCAAAAAATTCTGGAAGATCATCCGTCCGCTTTCCGTCAGGATGCTTTCGGGATGGAACTGCACGCCCCAGATCGGAAATGTTTTGTGCTTCACGCCCATGATCTCGCCTTCCTCCGTCTCCGCCGTGATCTCCAGACAGTCGGGCATGGAGTCGCGCTGGATGACGAGGGAGTGATAGCGCGTGGCGGGAAATGGATTCGGCATCCCAGCGAACAGATCTTTTCCGTTGTGCTTAATCAACGAGGTTTTGCCATGCATCATCCGGTAGTTGACGATGACTTTTGCGCCGAAGACGTGGCCGATACATTGATGACCGAGACAAACGCCGAGCGTGGGAATCTTCGGGCCGAACTCTCGGAGGATGTCGTTGGACAGCCCGGCTTCATTGGGCGAACACGGCCCGGGCGAGACGAGTAATCGCGTCGGCTTGAGCGCGCGCACCTGTTCCACCGTGATCTGATCGTTGCGGACGATCTGCATCTCGACGTTCATCTCGCCGAGATACTGCACGATGTTGTAGGTGAACGAATCGTAGTTGTCTAAAACCAGCAACATATCAGTTGTGCGGGAGTGTAGCGGAGGGACGATTGGTCAAAAGGATTTTCTCGCCGGACAACCACGCGTGTTCAACCCGATCAATCGTCATCGTGCGCGGCATGACTTGGATTAAATGCCCGAACACTTCCACAGTCACCGTGCCGGGCAGGTAGAGTGTGTCGAGAAAAACGCATTTGCCGTACGGCAGATCAAATGGTGCCACGCGACCATGCTCGAAGCGGAGGGTTTGAGGCGTGTTGGTAGTGGCGACGGCGTCGGAGAAAACAAGGGTGACGTTGGTGAGTCCGAGTTTCGCGTGGCTCACAAGCAGAGCAGGGGAGTTGTTGACCTGAGTGAAGGTGATTTCCCACGGGCCATCATTGTGACGGTTGTTTTCCAATAATGAAAACAGGACGGTGTAACCGATCAAGGTCGCTAGGCCGACGAGCAGGAATGTTTTCCAAGGAGAGGATTGGGGAGGCATGATGGTTAAAGGCGTTTTTTGGCAAAGGCTCGTCCCGATGCGGTTTTGAGATAACGCTCGAAAGCGTGGGCTTGAATTTCGTCAGTGAAGGCAATGGCGGTCTTGATGCGCCACGGGCATTTCTTTGCAGTGTGAGGAACTCCTCCAGAGTTGTGCTTGATGAGACGCGCTTTCAAATCCTGAGTGTAGCCGACGTAAAATCGTTCCGAGTCAGATTCGCTTTGCAGAATGTAGGCGTAGTGGAAGCTCAAATGGGTTTGTCTCTCGGAGGCTGGCTTGCCGAGCCGTAGCTCGGAGCGGTTGTTCAAAGTGGTTACGGTGTGGCCCGCCTACGTTTCACTTCGGCGCGGCAGCCTTCGTTCTGCGCTCCGCTCCGAGCGAAGGCTGGTGGAGCCTAGGAGGCTCGAACTCCTGACCTTCTCATTGCGAACGAGACGCTCTACCAACTGAGCTAAGACCCCATCCACCAATTCCGACGCGTCCATTTTTGTCAGAATGATATTCGCCGCGCAACAATAGACTTTTCTGCGCCGCGCGCCTTCTTGACAGGTTTCATGCGTTTATTCAAGCTCATCGCGTGTTGAAACGATTCGGTCATTGTCTGCTGATTGTCGCGCTGCTCGGCGCGACGGGCGGGCATTGGGCCGTGCTTCAAACCGTGGCGTGGACGGACATGCTTGTGGACAATCTCCAGACCTCGTCCGTCTCCGAAGCCATCTCCAAGACGTTTGATGGCGCGCATCCGTGCAAACTTTGTAAACACATCTCCAGCGGCAAACAGGCCGAGAAAAAATCTGAGTTGTCATTTCAGATCAAAAAGCTGGAGTTCATTTCTGCGCGTCCGGCATTTGTGTTTATTGCGCCGCAAGAGTTCCGCCTCCTGCCAGAATCCATTTTCCCGTTCAATGAATTGACGCATCTCCCTTCCGTCCCACCTCCTCGATCACTTCCGGTCTGATCTTCGTGTCGTCGTGTCGTCGTGTCGCTGTGAGTCATCCGTTCTTTGACCCACGGCAATTTTCCCTTGTTTGATCTGCATCCACACGGATGCGTTTGTCCTGTTCCTTATGGTTCGGCCAAAGTCTTATCGTGGTTTTACGTTGATCGAGTTGCTGGTGGTGATCGCCATCATCGCAATACTTGCGGCGATGTTATTGCCTGCGATGGGACGCGCCAAACAACGCGCGTGGTCAACGGCCTGCCTGAGCAACGTGAAGCAGATCGGCATCGCCAGCCGGATGTATGCGGATGACAACGCCGACTCCCTGCCGCGTTCGGCGCATCAGGGCGCGTCGTGGGTCGCCACGTTGCAACCGTATTGCGCCGGGACGAATCTCTGGCGTTGTGCTAGGGACACGCACAAGACACGAAGTTACAGTTTCGCGTTGAACGATTATCTGCTGCCGCCGCCTACGGGGAACGACGCGGCGGATTTTTCCAGAACCCCCCGTGTGCCGTCGCCGACAGAAACATTCTGGCTTGGCGAGTGCGCGGAGGGTTATGCCAACAACGACCATTTCCACTTCAGCCCCGCGAACGACGGCGATTATCAACCGCCGAGTTTTGCTTCTCAGATTGCCACAACGCGGCATCAAACCGGGGCGAACTACCTTTTTGTGGATGGTCACGCACAACTCCAGAGATGGAACTTTGTCCGCATCGAATTAACCCGGCTGGCTTCACGTTTTGTGAATCCGTCCGGCACAACTGAACTTCCTTAAAAACTCAAATCGTAAAATGAAAAAGTCTCTTGTCGTATTGTCCCTCGGTATCGCCCTCGTGGCGCAGTCTCAAGATCATGGTCACATCAACATCGGTTCTGCGGGCGTTAATCAGAACGATCCGCTCATCTTCGATAACGCCGCCATCTTTGAGGTGGCGACGAATTATGTGAAGACGCTCACGCTCGCGATGTCCGGCACGTATTCAGGTTATTATCAAGGCAACATCACGTTCACGGCACTGGCAGCAACACCGGCTCATGCCGGCCCGGTGTTGAACGCCGCCGCACTCGGCTCGCGGATTTATGCGCAACTCGTCGCCGTCAGTGGGCCAGCGGGTGGCGTGTTCTCCTTCTGGAACACGGGCGCAACCAATCCCACCATCAGCCTGACGTCCGGCAGCACTGGCACGAACACATGGCTCGTCAGTGAAAATGATGGTTCGCCCGGCAGCGATCCTTACGGGCATTTTCACGGACGCAGATTCACGGCGACCAAGCCGGGCATCTACACGGTGAGTTTTCTCGCGCTGGATTATTCCACGAACGGAACAAGTGGCGGGCCGATCCATTCGCCGTCACAAGTGATACAGGTTTATTTCCAGGCAGGCTTCAACGTGAAGAGCATCGAGCCGGATGTGGATCACACGCATGTGACGTTCGCTGCGCCGGTGGGTAAAACGTGGGTCGTGGAAGCGAGCAACAGCGTTGGGACGAATGCCGTGTGGACAACCATCAGCGCGCCGATCATGGGCGATGATTATTTCCACGAAGTGTCGGACGATGAGCCGGTGGTCGGGAATCGCTTCTACCGTGCGCGCGGGTTTTGATTTCGTGTGCCCGCAGATAACGCGGATAACACGGATGGGAAAGGGTCATGGAAAAGCGGCGTGTGTGTTGGGCCGCACACGCCGCTAACTTTCCGGCAGCATCGCGAGAGCCTTTTTGATCAATGCTCTTTCGCGCGGCTCGTAGTTCAGCTTCAACGCGGCATCACGCGCAGCAGCGGTCATCTTCTTCCAGGACTTCTGCAACGCATTGATCATCTTTTCGTCATCGGATTTGGCGGCGAGCGGAGCAAGCTGGCGTTCGAGGAACACGAGGCAAAGCGCGTCTTCCAACACGCAGACTTCCGGGTCGTTGGGAAAATTCTTTTTCAAGTTCAACTCTTGCACGCGGTGGACGACGGCTTCGTCGTAGCCGATCTCGCGGAGAATTTTGCCGGACTTCTCCGCGTGAAACTTTTTCAAGTCCGCGCGCCAGCGGAGGTAGCCAGGCTTGTCCATCGGATAGGAACTGCGCGGGATTTCCCAGCGACAGATGTGCTGGCAACGCGCGGCCAGACGCAGCGGCTCGCTCGCGTGCGGCGCGAGTTTCAACACCCAATCCGTCAGCCACAACGCGTAGATGAGTTCGCGCGGATGGCTCTGACCGTCGGCAATCTCGGTGTTTGGGTCGCGCGAATTTTCCGCATCGAATCGGCGGATAGCTTCGTCGAATCGGGCGGCGTGGGCTGGGTTAAAATCCATTTGCACGCGGGGTTATTTCAAACCTTGAAGAGTCCGGCAAGAAGGAATCTTAACTGCGGTTGAATTTGCCCTGGCCCTGTTCCAAAAGCCTCATTGACGAAGCTCGTTTCGCCCATATCCTCTGCGGCTTGTGTTGTGCCGTAAATCCTCGGCTATCACATCAATTCCATGCTCATCATTCGTGATCTTAAGATAACGCTCGGCGCACGGACGCTGTTCGAGAACGCTTCCTTCTCGGTCAATTACGGCGAACGCGTGGCGCTCGTCGGAGCGAACGGCACGGGCAAAACCACTCTGTTCTCCATCATCCTCAAGCAGCGTGAGCCGGACTCCGGCACAGTGGAGCGCGATGAGTGGACGATGGTCGGTTATCTGCCGCAGGAAGGCGAGGCGCACGGAGACGAGACGGTTTTGGACGTGGCGACTGGTCGTGTGGATGAATTGCCCGCGTTGGAAAAGCGTTTGCATGAGTTGGAAAAACTCGGCCAGGTGTCCACGCCGGAATACATGGAGATTCACGCCAAGCACGACAAGTTGAACGATCCGCAGGTGGACGTGAAGGCGAAGAAGATGTTGCGCGGGCTGGGTTACAAAGACTCGGACTTCGAGCGGAAGGCGAAGGAGATGAGCGGCGGCTGGATCATGCGCGCGCGTCTGGCGCGGTTGCTCGTGATGGAGCCGGACTTGTTACTGCTCGACGAACCGACGAACCATCTCGACCTGATGTCGCTGCTCTGGCTGCAAGATTATCTCAAGAATTATTCCGGCGCGGTGCTGCTGATTTCGCATGATCGCCAATTCATGGACGAAGTGGTGGGGCAGGTGCATGAAATCTCGGAGAAGAAGCTGATCGCTTACACGGGCAACTACACGGATTACCTACGCCAACGCGAGGAGCGTTACGAGCAGCAACTCGCTGCTTACAAGAATCAGCAGAAAGAAATCGCGTCGTTGCAAGAGTTCGTCTCGCGCTTTCGCTCGGTGACGAGCAAGGCGTCGCAGGCGATGAGCAAGCTCAAGCAGATCGAGCGCATGGAACTTATCGAGCAGCCGCAAGCGCCGAAGAAGCCGTTTCGATTCCAGATTCCGCAGCCCCCACGCGGCGGTCAACGCGCCGTCTCTCTTGAAGGAATCCACATGGCTTACGGCACACATCAGGTGTATCGCGGACTCGATCTCACGGTGGAACGTGGCGAACGCACGGTGTTGGTCGGGCCGAACGGTGCGGGCAAATCCACGTTGCTGAAAATTCTCGCGGGCGTGGTGCCCTTTCAAAAAGGCGAACGTGATCTCGGCCACAACGCGAAGATTGGTTACTTCAGTCAGCATCGAGCGGACACACTGGATCCAGAACGCAACGTGCTCGAAGAAGTCATCGCCAGTGCGCCGTTGTTGCCAGAGAACGAGGCGCGTGGGATCCTTGGGTCATTTCTTTTCCGCAAGGACGACATCTTTAAGAAGACAGCGGTGTTGAGCGGTGGCGAGAAGAGCCGGTTGAATCTGGTGAAGTTCCTCGTTGATCCGCCAAACCTTCTGCTCATGGATGAACCGACGACGCATTTGGATATTCACACTGTCGAGTCGCTCACGTTGGCTTTGGAGCGTTACGAGGGCACGCTGATTTTCATTTCGCATGACGTGCATTTCATCCGTCAGATCGCGACGAAAGTGCTGCATGTGAATTCCGGCCAGATCACGCCTTACTCCGGTGGCTACGAGTATTTCCTGGAGAAGACCGGTGGGCTTGCAGACGAACGCGCTGCGTTGACGGCGGCGTAAGTGTCGGAGATAAGGCGCATCGCTCCGCGCGCGCCGTGCTTCGCGGGAAAAAGTAAGCGTTCAGATTTACCACGGTTCGGCGCGCGCGGAGCGACGCGCCCTACCGTCAACAGTTAAATCTTCACACGTTTGCAACCAAACCCAAACGCGGCGTTCTGTTAGGGGTGCGATTCAAAGTGCGGTCAGGTGGTGGAACGCCTCGCGCTGCGAGGCGTAGTGCCGCGTACAGCGGCGCAATCCCTTGTCGCCCGATTCCGCCCGCTGTACGCGGGCGGAGTTCTCGCAG
>JANNAO010000057.1:0-9265 GCA_031384405.1 Verrucomicrobiota bacterium
GGCCATCATCCGTCAGAACAGTCTCAGCCACGGGAACGGTCGCGATCCGAGTCCAGCCACCGGGACTTCCAACAACATCAATCGCTCGCTCAACTTCGTAATTATCAACATGGCCATAAGTGTTGAACTCGCTGTTCCATGACAACCTGACCCAATCTGCAAAAGTGGAAGCCGTGAGTGAAAGCGGCGCGGGTGGGCGAACGACATGCACCGTTATCGGTGCGGTGTAGTCAGAATAGCCGATGATGTCAAAAACTCTCATGCGATATGAATAGGATTTGCCAATCTCCACTGTCCTGTCGGAAGTACGCGTTGCTAAATCAATGATAAAGCCGTTGCTGAAGTTTGTGAAAATAAGACCTTGAAGCTCAGTCCACGCTCCGGGAATGCCTCCAACATTCAACGCGCGTTCCACTCGGGTGTTGGTCGAAGGCGCGTTCGCAAACCACGCGAGATCAACTCGGTTACTTTGACCGATCAATGCCGAGTAATACATCGGTGCTTTGGGTGGCAAGATGCTGACTTTGGCCGCCGCGCTATAAACTGAATCTCCAATCCAGTTGTAGGCGCGGGCGCGATACCAATACGTCGCCAGCGGCGTGAGATTTGAATCGGTGATGCTCACCGAGGAATATGAAATGGCGGGGACGTTGGCGATTTGATCCCATGCACCGGCAGTTCCATTTGTTTCCAGTGCGCGTTCGATCTTGAAACCCAGAACTCCAGCTTCTGTGGAATTAACATTTACCCTCACTCGGTCTGTATCCTGATAGACCGACAGATATGTGTTTATAGGAGGTGTGGTGGTGAATTGTCTTGGCGGACTATAATCAGAAAGTCCCGCACCATTGAAGGCTCGCACGCGATACCAATAGGTCAGATTCGCCACCACGTTTGAATCGGTGAAGTCCGCACTCCAGACGTTGGTGGTTCTAACGGATCCGATTTGCGTCCAATTGCCCGGAGTTCCAGATGCGTCCGGCGCACGTTCAATTCTAAATCCGTCCTGATCCAGTGGCGTGTTGGCCTGCCATCTGAGCATAACTGAATTGGTTGTGCCGATTGAAATGTCTGTGATTTGCGGAGCGACGGGCCGCACAATCGTCACTGAGATCGGCACACTGTAGGGTGATATTCCCACCCAGTTGAGTGCGCGTATCCGATATAAATAGGTCGAGTCGGGCAACAGTTCCCGGTCTTCGTATTGAAGCCAATATTGATCAATCGGATTTTCAACTGTTGCTATCTCCGACCACTGACCGATGACGCCAGCCTCCGATTTGGCACGTTCGACTTTGAAGCGTTCAATTCTCCCCTGATAACCTGCATTGTTCCATTCGAGACGGATGTTATTTGCAAATGGTGTTCCGCTGATGCTTGGCGCGGGGGGCGGAATGATTTTGATCTCTGTCTCAATGCTTGGAATGGAGTAACCCAACACATTGAAAGCGCGGATGCGATAGCGATAAGTCCAGCCCGCCTTTACATCTCGATCAAAAAAACTGCCGTTGTATGGAGTGTTTGTTTCAGTCCCGATCACTACCCAAGTCACCTCAGTTCCGGGTGCGTTCGTTGTCCGTTCAATCAAGAAGCCCGAGTGGTCGTTGGGATATTGCCCATACCAAGTGATCTGCACTTGATTGGAATCAGCGATCCGGGCGTATGGATATAACGGCTGGCGTGGCGGAAGGATGGCAACTGCGAATGGCTCGCTATAAGGTGAAGCACCAAGGCCGTTGAAGACTTGGAGTCGGTACCAATTCGTCGTGTTGACTGGCAATCCACGATCAACAAATTCAAACGACTGGTATTGGTATGAGTTGGGATAATCTGAAATGTCGTTGGTCAGAATTTGTGACCAGCTACCGGGATTGCCAGACACGTCGGGCGCGCGTTCGACCCGGTAAGATGTCGCGCCGTTGTTGTTAAAATATCCCGAGAGCCGCGCTTGATCGGCGAAAGCATTTCCCTGGAGATACGGAGTGTTAGTCGGCGACGTGACTGCGACAATCTGAGTTCCTGAAGGTAGTGGTGCGTGACATGCGTTGTATGCACCGACCCGATACCAATAGCGACCATCGTTTGTGACTGTGGTGTCTAGGAAGTTGGTTGTTCCATACCCAAGATTCGCGATGGTCAGCCAGTCTCCGTATCCGTAATCGCCGACCACCGATGAACGCTCGACCAAGAAAGAGTTCCGCCCGAACGATGTGTCTCTCCAATTGATGGCGACCTTGTTTGTAGCAACAACTTTCAATCCGACAATCGTTGGTGAATTGGGGCGCGGCGTCAGTGCCAGAAATTGGCGATCCCCAGCGACGATTGATTTCGCATCAATGAGATAATGCTGCGTGTTCAGATACAGGTGTGGAAACCACCCAGAATGAACCCATCCCCACTGAACAACGTCTCCGTTCATCGTCAGTGCAAATGACGAATCCGAGCCAGCGGCAATAGCGATGACATTCGTTAGATTGGTTGGTGGCGTGACGGGTGTCCAAAAGCCTCCCCAACTCACAACGATTCGGTCGGCCAGCAAAGCCATGCTATGATATGCACCCGCAGCGATTCCGATGACATTGGTCAGGTTTGGCGGTGGCTCGGCACGTCCGCTATCATTTGATCCCCAACCAATCACGGTGCCGTCACTTTTTAACGCAAGGCTGTGTGCGGATCCTGCGGCAATGGCAACCACGCCAGTCAGATTTGTCGGGGCGATTGTTGCGCCAAAAAGATCACAGCCCCAACCCAACACTGTTCCATCGCGCTTCAGGGCAAGGCTGTGGTTTTCGCTCGTTGAAATTGCCACAACCCCCGACAGATTCGCGGGTGGATGTTCTGCACCGTAGAAAGAAGTTCCCCAACCGATAACAGTTCCGTTCTTCAGAAGAGCTAGACTGTGTGTCCCGGCTGCAGCAATCGCTACTACGTTCGACAGGTTTATTGGAGGCGTATCTACGACGATGCCGGGTTCAATGCCCCAACTTGTCACCGTGCCATCAGCGTGAAGTGCCAGTCCGTGATATTTGCCTGCTGCTAACGCGACAGCCGTTTTAGACTCATCAGGAACTATCGGGTTATACCAACTTTGCCAGCCTGTAGTCGAAAGCTCACACTCCGGCGCGGGCGTTTGCGCGCGGGCAACTGCGGAATACGCCGAGCCGCCCCTCGCATTGAACGCACGAGCGCGATAGAAATATGCCGTGTCAGGAAAACGGTTGAGGTCGCAATAAGTCGTCGTGTTCGGCAGCACCTGCGCGATCTGCGTGAAGTTCCTTCCGTCCAACGAACGCTCGATCTTGAAGCCGAGTTCGTTGGTGGAATTGTCCGCCCACGTCAGGTTGACTTGAAACAAGGTGACGGCATCGGCGGCCAGTCCCGTCGGCGCGGCGGGAAGTCCTGCGCGGTCTTTCGGCGGCTTGGGTGGCTTCGGCGGCTTGGGATGATTGTGATGGCCGTTGTTGCAATGCTTGTCGTCGCAGTGTTTGCCATCGTCGTCGCGATCCTTCTTGTCGTTGTTGTGATCCTTGGGCTGCTCGTCGCGCGATGAAGGTTTTTTCCCTGAGTCAGAATGTTTCGCGTCCTTCGCCAAAGCATCGGATGCCAAAAACATCGTCAGTGCGAAAATCAGCGCGACCAGTCTCGGCAGGCGGTGAACGCAATTGCAAAAGAAGCACAACAACTCGTCTGTGGGATGGCGATTCTTCATGGGCGGATACGTGGCTTGGACTGAGCACCCTACGCTGACAGGCTGGCGTATCTTGTCAAGGATTCGTCTGCCCGTATTTATCCCATGTTGAACTTTCGCAACCCGCATCGGTTCACGGCTGGCGTTGAATAATTTTTTTGGGCACACTTCCAACAACGAACCATGAAACAACAAACTCTCTCCCCTGCTCTGCTCGCGACATTGCTTGCGCTCGCCACCGTCACGTTTGCCGCGCTCAGTCAGGAACAACCCGCCACCGACATTCCCAAGAGCGCCTACACCAAGGCCGCCGAAGCCACCGCCAAGTCCGACGCCGATCATGAAAAGAAAGCCGACGAATGGGTCGCATCGCTCAAGCTCGGTGACGCCGCCAAAGAAGCGCGCGTGGCCACCATCGTCACCACGCATCTCAAGACCATCCGCGATTGGCACAACGAACATCCCCACACCACCGTGCCAGCGGGCATCAATCCCCTCACCGGCAAACCTCTCTCCACGTTGGACCGCCAGATCATCGCCGACTCCGCGATGCCCAAGAGTGTTCATGAAAATCTGATGACAGGTTTGCGAAGTGAGTTAAACGCGGAACAAGTCGAAGCTGTTCTCGACAAATACACCATCGGCAAAGTGGCGTTCACCATGAAAGGCTACAAAGCCATCGTGCCCGACCTGACGGCGGAGGAAGAGAAAACGATTCTCGGATTTCTCAAGCAAGCGCGTGAGGAGGCTGTGGATTACAAGAGCATGAACGAAATCTCAGCCATCTTTGAGATCTACAAGACCAAGTCCGAGCAGTATCTCAACTCAAACGGGCGCGATTGGAAAAAGATGTACAAGGCCTACACCGACGCCATCAAAGCCAAGAAGGCTGAAGCGGCGAAGCAATCGGCAAAGCCGACCCAGTGAGGCCAGTTTGGTTTAAGTCTGCTTCAACGTCGCAGCGGCTGGCACTTGCCATAGGTCAGCGTTCGCCACAGCCACTCCATCGGGCCGAATTGAAACCTCTTCAGCCACCAGACGCTGAAAGTCATCTGCCCAGCGAAAATCACCACCGCCAACCCGAAGCTGGTGGCACGATCTACGGCACCGAACAATCCGAATCCGTAACTGTAGAATATCATCGTGCCGATCAACGATTGTGACACGTAGTTGGTCAATGCCATTCTGCCAGCGTCCCCAAGCCCCCGACAGCATTGCTTCCAACGTTCACGCCGCAGCACCAGCGTCAGGGCTGCCGCGTATGCCAACCCCTGCACCGGACCGCTAATTGCCACCAAGCCATAACTGAGCAACCAGAGTAAGTGGAGGTGGGATAAATCCGCCGACGCCATGCAAACGACATAAAAGATATTGAACGGCAATCCGATGACCAGTCCCCAAACCAGCACCCGACGAAAAAACTCCTGGTTTCCCTCAACATCCTGAAACCACCGTCGCTTGCCCGCATACAACCCCAGAAGAAACAACCCCAGAAAACTCGGCAGGTGGAAAATGCTGCCCATCCACATGTAAATCACGTTGCTTAGACGTTCGCGGAAAATTTCCGCATACGTACCGGAAGCAAATACCCGGATGACGTCTTCCACCGCTTCACGCTGTTCCCTGTCAGTGCCATAATATTCTGACAACCCTTTTTCAATAGCGGTGGCCATCTCGGGCACCAACAACAGCCCAGTCAACAATGCCCAGAACAAAATGATCAGCAATGCAGGAATCAAACAACAAACCAGTGCCCAGATCAAAATGGTGCGTGGCTGACGTTTCCAAAATAGCGGCAACAAAAACCCCGCGACTGCGTATGAGACCAGAATATCGCCTTCCCATATCAACAAACCGTGCGCGATCCCGAAAACCAGCAACACCGCCATTCGTCGGCAATGGCGACCGGCAAATGACACGCCATGACTTTCCGCACGTTCCATCTGGATCGCAGCACCCAGCCCGAACAAAAAGGAAAACAGCGGATAAAATTTACCCTCGGCCAAAAAACGCACGAGCCATTCCACCACGGCATCCGCCCACGAGTCCGAGAATTCGCTTTGCAAGAGTATGTATTCATGCGGCCAACTGAAGGCGACGATGTTGACCGTCAGAATTCCGAACAGAGCGAAGCCCCGCAGGACATCGAGGGTCTCGATTCTTTCTCCCGACGACACCGGAGACAACGTCTCGCGTTGCCAGTCGGAAATGACGGGTGGGATTTCGTTGGCTTGCTGTATGGATAGCGGAGCGATGACCGATGATGTCGCGTTGCCATCCGTGGTCAAGCTGGAGTTGTCACCTTGCGTCAACGCAGCAATGCCCTCATGGAATCCATTCATACGCCTTTCGCTGTCCACGCGCTGCGAGCGAGGTACCGCTCGCGCTCCAAATCTCCTCTCACCCGACTTTAATCACACCCCAAAAGCAAATTCACCAGACACGCCACTTGAGTCCACACCTTGAAGGTTTTTCGCGCGATTTTTTTCTGACAAAACCTGCTGGCATATCAACTGCGTAATGCCCGCGAGGACGGAACAAAATGGCTACAAAAATGAAATTGATCAAAATGCTTCAGGAGTTCAAAGGTCTCGCGCAAATCACAAATCGCAGACCGTCACCGCGTCCGCCGTTGCTTTACCTGATGCAGTTGCGCACGCAGGCGGCTCAAGCCGTCACGCCGCGCAAACGCCTGACCGTTGAGATTGAAGCGGTTCACGCGCCGATGGCCATCAAGATCAATCACGTCAAAACGGATCGTTCCAACATGCCCGTCGTGATCGCCTGAGCGCGGTCACGGCGTGGTCGCCTTCGCCGGGTGGCGAGCATCAGCCGCATTTCTGATGGCTCGCTTCAAGACACTGTCCTGTCTCGCTTGCGTCGGAATGGAGACTCTCTCCACGAGTCAGCGTCCGATAAACTCCACTTCCAGCCCCATCTGTTGAAATAGTTTTTCCACCTGCGCCAGCGCGCGTTCATCGGCATCCTTCAGAATCCCGGCCACTCGAGCACCGCGTCGCACATCGTCCACGGCGATCTTTCGCGCCGTCTGCTCCAAATCCTTGTCGAACGTCCGCAACAATCCCGTCGAGCGTTCGATCACTTGAGTCTGTTTGTCGTCGAGATAACAATCCATGATCTGAGCGGCGGGCAGTTTGATCTTCACTTTCTTTTCCAGAACCTGGACGTCTTCCGGTTTCAATTTATCGAGATCAACTCCAGCTTTCACCACGCCGTGCGCGATCATCAAGACGCGGTTGTCTCCGCCGGGAAACCATTTCACGTCCTCGTACACCACGACTTTTTCCATGACGTATTTCACCGTGACGAGTTGTGAGAGGGTCTGCACTTGGCGCAGCACGACGGCGGTGTTGTAAGCAGTCGCGCCGGAGTTGCCGGTGACGTTGCGAAGCGCGAAGCCAAGCCAGACACCCAGTGCCAGAATGATCGCCAACGTGAGTGCGCCGATGAGCAGTCGAAGTTTCAGCATGAGCCGAGTCTAGCGCACGGCGTGTTGAAGCAAAGCGCGTTGTTCGGGAGGCGTTGCGGCTGGCTTGAGCGCAGGGCGCGAGGGGTCAGAATTGTTTCAAGAAACGCACGTCGTTCTCGTAGAAGAGCCGGATGTCATTGATGCCGTAACGGAGCATGGCGATGCGTTCGATGCCAAATCCAAACGCCCAGCCCGTCCACACGGCTGGATCATAACCGACGTTCTCGAAGACTTGCGGATGCACCATGCCGCAGCCCGCGATCTCCAACCAGTCCTTGCCCATCTTCTTCACGAGCGCGTTGGTGAAATCAATCTCGTAGCTCGGTTCGGTGTAACTGAAGTAGTGCGGACGGAAACGAATCTTCACGTCGTTGCCCATGAGTTCGCGGAAAACAAACTCCACCGTGCCCTTGAGATCGCCCACGGTGACGTTCTTGTCCACGTAGAGTCCTTCGATCTGATGGAAGGTGGGATTGTGCGTGGCGTCTGCGTTGTCGCGACGATAAACGCGACCCGGCACGATAATGCGCACGGGTGGCGGCTGGGATTTCATCACGCGGATTTGGACGGATGACGTGTGGGTGCGTAAAAGTCGGCGGTCATAGACCGCCGCTACAGCGGGCTGTAGTGGTGCTGTATCCGCGCCGTGCCCCGTTAAATAAAACGTGTCCTGTGCATCGCGCGCCGGATGATCGGCAGCGGTGTTGAGCGCGTCGAAGCAATGATACTCGTCCTCGATCTCCGGCCCGTCAGCCACAGCGAAACCGATCTTACGGAACGCGCGAACGATGTCGTCGGTGACTTGCGTGAGCGGATGCAACTTGCCGAGAGCACGACGGCGTCCGGGCAATGTGAAATCAGTCGGGTGTTTCGGGAGCGCAGCGGCGAGTTCCAATTCGCTGCGACGTTCGGCGAGCGCGGCTTCGAGTTCGACCTTGGCGGCGTTGATGAGTTTGCCAGCGGCGGGCTTTTCTTCCTTCGAGAGCGTACCGAGTTGTTTCATCAACGCGGTGAACTTTCCGCTCGGCCCGATCCACGCGCCTTTGGTCTGTTCGAGAGCGGCGATGTCGGGCGCAGCTTTGAGTTCCGCGAGGGCGGTTTGTTTCAACGGTTCGATTTCTGTCAGGAATCCAGCCATAAGTTTGAAGGCGGAAGATAGAGGATTGAGGATGGAAGCCAAAGAAAAACGGGCGACCATCACTGGTCGCCCGTTGAAATGATTGGGTTCGCGGGATTAAGCCTTGGCCAGAGTCGCGGCGGGTTTCTTTTTCAGCGCAGACTTGGCGAGTTCAACGATGACGAGGAACGCGGCGTTGTCCGTCGCGGCGATGTCGGCGATGATTTTACGATCCAATTCGCACTTGGCAGCTTTCAAGCCCTCGATAAAACGGCTGTAAGTGATGCCCGCTTCACGAGCAGCGGCGTTGATACGAGCCTGCCAGAGATAGCGGAAGGTGCGTTTCTTGACGCGGCGATCGCGGTAGGCGTACTGACGACCATGATCCACAGCGTCGGAAGCGTAGCGATAAAGTTTGGAGCGTTTGAGGCGAAAGCCTTTAGCCGCTTGCAGCATACGATTGCGGCGTTTGCGGGAGGCTGGTGAATTTGTTACACGCATCTTAGTAGATAGTTAAAAGTTGTGGGTTGATGGAGTTCAGTGGCTGAACGGGAGGTTCTGCTTGATGCGATATTCATCCGTGGAGTGGACGAGTTTTGAGCCGCGCAAGCTGCGACGGCGTTTGGCGCTTTTGCCTTGGCAAAGGTGACGGCGGCCTGCGCTGGAGCGCAAAACTTTGCCCGTCGCCGTGATTTTGAAGCGCTTGGCTACTGATTTTTTCGTTTTGATACCTTTGGGACGTCGCATAATTCAATCTTCCGTTAAAAAGGACGCGCAGTATAGTTGTGCAAGGTGTGTCTGCAAGAGTTAATTTTATTTTGTAACGCGTCAGGGTGCGATTAAAGACGGGTGAGGCCGTCCGGCGGAGCGCGAGCGGTCCCTCGCTCGCAGCGCGTGGACAGCGAAAAGCGTATGAAAGGATTTCAAGCGTGTTGCAGTGGCGGCGCGCTGCGGACGGGGACCGTCCGCG
>JANNAO010000062.1:0-3124 GCA_031384405.1 Verrucomicrobiota bacterium
ACCCAATTGAGACGGGTTCTCTTGATCGTCCTCGTCCTCGTTCTCCTCGTCCTCGAACGGATTTGGAAATTCGAGGACGAGGACGAGGACGAGGACGATTTGTTAAAGTTTGATTTCATCAGCTCGCTCCTCCCGCCAATCGCGCCACGTTCAACATGTCTTCCGGCAGACGACGCAGATAATTCGCGATGTGCTGCCCCATGAACGTGCAGGTGAGTCCGAACGAAATCAGTCCGAGCAACGTGCGGACGGGAAAACTTTCCGAGAACACATTCATCTGCGGCACCGCGCGACCCAGCACCGCGAACACCAGCGTGACGAGGAATGAAACCGCCATCACGGGCGCGGCGATCTGCAACGCGATGACAAAAACCTTTCCACTGCGCGCCACCACATCCACGAGCAAAGCTTCACTCAGATGCGCGCCGCCGAACGGCACGAGAGCGTAACTTTTCTGAAAACCCACAATCATCCAGTGATGCAGATCGAGACTCAGCATCGTCATCATCGCGATCCAGTAGAGGATCAAGCCCGGAGCCATGGTGACGCCGGAGACGAGTTGGTTGAACTCCGCTGGCAGGGTGAGACCCATTTCCGTGGCGACGAACCCGCCTGCGATCTCTAGTGCGTAAAAAACAAAACGACACACAAAACCCAGCAACAACCCGATGCTCACTTCCATGAACATGAGTTTCACGAGCAGCCAGATTGAAATCCCGTCTGCGGGCACGGTCGGCAGCATCGGCGTGACGAGCAACGCCACGAGCGCGCCGAGCGCGATGCGTATCTGCACCGGGATCATCTGCGTCGAAAACATCGGCAGCACGGCCAACATCGCGCCGACGCGCGTGAAGACGAGAAACCAGGTTGTGAGCGCGGCGTTCAATGGGCGTGGGCGGAGTGTTTCTTCGTGCCGATCTTGTTCGTCTTCTTGAATTCAGAACGGCAGCCGGAGGACGAGAGCTTGTGAAGTTTGCGACCGGAGACGGCTGCGGAGACTTTCATGATGAGTTGTCTTGCGAGTGATATTTTCATTGGTTAATGGGTCATTGTGGGAATCCGCTCAAAGACAGCGCGGGTAAATTCAATCATCGTCCGCATCATCCACGGCAGCAAAACCACGAGCAGCGCGACGACACCGACGACTTTGGGAACGAATGTGAGTGTCTGTTCCTGGATGGATGTGACCGCTTGAAACAAACTGACGCCAAGCCCGATGACCATCACCGTCAGCAGAATCGGCGAGGCCAGCGTCACGGCCTGGAACATCATGGTCTTGATGATTTCGACTGAAAATTCAGGTGTCATGTTTCCTTTCTTAGCCACCAAAGCTCAACACGAGCGAACGGACGACCAGTTCCCATCCGTCCACGAGAACGAACAGAAGAATTTTCAACGGCAGGGCAATCGTCGCGGGCGGCATCATCATCATGCCCATGCTCATCAGCACGGTGGCCACCACGAGATCAATCAGGATGAACGGCACGAACAACAGGAAACCCATCTGAAACGCCGTGCGCAGTTCGCTGATGATGAAACCGGGGATGACGACCTTGAGCGGTAGATTTTCCGGAGCAGTCGGGCCGAGTTTGGCGATGGCGGCGAACAGCTCGACATCTTTCGGGCGTGCCTGTTTGAGCATGAACTCACGGATGGGCTTGGCCGCTTCATCCAATGCCTGCGAGGAGGAAATGGTTTTCGCCATGTAAGGTTGAAGCGCGTTCGCATCAATCTTCTCCCACACCGGCGCCATGATGAAATACGTGATGAACAGCGCGAGGCCGATGATGATCTGGTTGGCGGGCGTGCCTTGCAGCGAGAGCGCGGAACGCACGAACGACAGCACGATCACAATGCGGGTGAAGCACGTCATCAGGAGGATGATCGAAGGCGCGAGCGTGAGCAGCGTGATGGTGAACAGAACTTTGATGGCCACGTCCACGTCTTGCGGTTGTTGCGAACCTTCGACACCGAGATTCAATTTGAACGGAGCGAAACCCGTGGCGAGCAGGTTCGTCGGATTGATGCTGAATGGAGCGACTGGGCCGATGAGTGAGGTGCTTGAGGACGCTGGAGTTTGACCCCAAGCCGCGCGCGACAACAAAATCAGCACGAGCAAAGTGAGCCACCAAACCCGCGTTTGTCGTGTGCCAAACGCGGGCTGGTGATCGCTCTTCTGCTGGGTGGGGAAAGTCATGGCTTGCGTTTCAACGCTTCGCGGAGAGCGTCGGTGAAATTAGTTTTGGCCGCCGGAGTTTCTTCAATGGCATTCGCGGCAGCGGTGGGAAGCGTGGTGAGCATCGTCACACCCGCAGGGGACGCGGCGATGAGCAGGCGTTGCTGTTCGTAACCGATCACGTAGAGAGCGTGACGTTGGCCGAGCGAGCGGGTTTCAAGGATGTTGAGCTTGGGCGTGTGACCTTTGGCGACCGCCATGCGCTGCCAGTTGCGGAACAGCCAGACGCCGCCAAAGAAAACCGCGATCACGAGTGCCAGTGCGCCGAGCACGCGGAAAAGAGAAGACGCCGCCGACGGCATTGCGACCGTCGGCAGCGCGGGGAGTGCGTTGGTGGAGGTGACGGATGATGTTAAGTCCGTCGCGAACGCAAAAGTCATCGAGGTGGCGAACAAGAGAGCGCAAAGCATCCGCCGCCGCTGCCGGAGCAGGGCAAACCGGGCACTTATCTCCCGTCCATGGAATTGTGCGATCATCTTATTTGATTCGTTACGATGGCGTGTTTAGCAACGTCGGTACCACACGAGAGAACCTCAATGAAACCGGGGTTTCCGTGGCAGCAGAGGGAGGCGACTAAGAAAATTTTGCCGGGTAGAGGAAGGCAACCCGGCAAAAATTGCCGAGGTGGAAAGATGAACTCAAGCCGACGGCGGGGTGCTGTCGTGATTAAAACCCGTTGAATAAGGAAACCATGAAACTAGGAAAACTTCTGTCTGTTCTTGGCTTCATGGTTTCCTTATTCAAATCCGATCAGAACTCAAATCAAAGCCCGTCAGGGCTGACATGTTTATAGTTTCGTCATCACCAAACACACCGCCTATCGTTACAACTACAGCGACCTCGAAGGCTGCACGTTGATCATCGATATCGGCGCACGGACGACGAACC
>JANNAO010000067.1:0-11541 GCA_031384405.1 Verrucomicrobiota bacterium
TTATGGGTTGGTGGAGGCGGGTGCTGCCACACTTCACAGAAACCCTACACGGGACAAAGGTTTCCAACCGCAAAGCCGGTCGCAGACCGGCGCTCCGTCAATACCACAGCCCAGCCGTTCGGGTATTTCCGAAAGGCATTAGGCTTAATCACGGCTTCGCCACTTCTTTGGTGAACGCGTTCACCGCTTTGATCTTCGCATCTTTGGCGGCGTCCATCACTTTCACGATCTGCCCGAATGGAGCAGCTTTGTCCGCGTTGATGGCGAGTTTGAGTTCAGGATTTTTTGCGGCGCGGGCACTGAGTTCACTTCGCAAACCTTCCACCGTTATTGGCAACGCTTCCTGACCGAGACGCAAGTTACCTTGCGGATCAATGCTGACGATGAGCGGCGCGTCTTCGCTCGCGCCAGCCTTCTCGGATTGTGAGGATTCGGGCAACGCGAGCTTCAATGCGGACTGTTGCTTGAAGGTCGTCGTCACCATCAGAAAGATTAGCAGCACAATGAGCACGTCAATCAACGCCACGATGATGATCGTGGGTGTGGAGCGGCGTTTGCGGATGAAGAAGCGCATGAGTTACTTCTTCTCCTCGCGATACAGCCGACGCATGAATTCGTCGCACAAGGTTTCCATCTCCACGGCGAGCATCTCGACTTTCTTGCTGTAATAACTCCATGAAACCAGCGCCGGGATCGCGATGAGCAATCCGATGAGCGTGGCTTTCAAGATCACGCTGATGCCTTGCGCGAGTTTTGATGCGTCGTTTAATCCCATCGCGCCGACGTTTTCAAACGTAGCCATCATGCCGATGATTGTGCCGACCAATCCCAGCAACGGCGCGATACCGACGATGATTTCGAGAACGACAAGGCCGCGTTCAAGTTTCACGATCTCGTGACGTGCGCGGGTTTGTAGCGCATCCACAGATTCCTCCTTGGGCCAGGCTGCGCGCTCGATGGCGACTGAAATCAATCTACCGAGCGGCGAAACATTTTGTTCGCACGCGCGCTTGACCATTTCTACGTCGTTCTTGGATTGGCAGGCTTCGATGGCGTCCTCGATTTTTTGCGGGACAACTTTTTTCCAGCGCAACGCAAGCCCGCGTTCCACGATGAATGTCAGCCCCACGATAGATGTGACGATCAACAATATGTAGACTAAGTATTCCATGTTCAGTTTTTGTTCTCTGCCGGTTCAAGCCCGGCTCAGTTGTAATTAAAAGTGAATGTGATGCGGCGCGAATCTTCGCCCACCATCAGCCGCATCTCGCGCGGCCACTTGTCGAACGGTGACGGATCCAACACGGCTTTCTGGCACAACAACGACAGCGTCTCGGTAACACTCGTCTCGATGACCTTCATTTCAGTGATGCGGCCGTCGTAGTTCAAGACGAATTGCACCACCACTTTGCCCTGCCGGTAAGCGTCGTAGCTCATGTTATCCAACAGGTCATACCAGCGCGACGATACAGCATCAATGAACGCTCGATCATACGCTCCGAACCCCGTGGCCTTCACGTCGAGCGATGCATTCGGACGGTGCGCTGCGCCGCCGTCTTGTTTTATTTTCTCTCCACGTTGAAGCATCGCTTCCTTGATCGTGCGCGGACGTTTTTTTCCCTGTGGCGGTTTTATGTCCACCTTGGCGATTGTCATATTGCCCGGAGAAAGTTTCGGCTTGGGTGGATCGGGCATGAGTTGATCAAACTTCTTCTCCGAGGCTTCGGTCTTTGGAGTGTTCGCTTCAGAGCCATCAAGCTTCGGCTCGTTCAAATCCTTGTTTAGTTCAGGATTGGCTGCGATGGAGTTGCGATCCGAGTAACGCTTCGCGTCTTTCGGTTCTTTGGCGACAGCTTGCGCCTCGCTCACGTCCACGAACAGTAATGGCGGACGGGAGGGTTGTTGTTGTTTGGCTTGAACGGGCGGCGGTTGGACGATCCGGTGCATCCACGAGGGCCAGTGGATGTTCCGTCCTAGGACATAGACGCCCCAGAACGACAGATGCAGCAAGAGCGATAACACCAAAGCCCAGCCGAGTCGTGTGAACTCCAGCCGGTTTGGTCGTAATGTTGTCAACTCTGTCCTGTTACCCGTCATTCTTGGTCAGATTGCCGCACGCTTTGTGCCGGAGCAACTGTTTAGAACCTGCGCGCTGGAAGCTACATGCCTCAAAGCTTGAATCGCTCGCCTCGCATCCCTATTTTCCGCTCATGGCCAATGCGAAGAAACCCCCCCGCCTAAAAAGCCGCCTGTTGCAGGGAGCGCGCGTCTATCTGTCCGGCCCGATGGATTTCGTCGCCTCGCGAAAAGTGGAGAAGCACTTCGGCTGGCGCAATCGCGTGGGCCAGTTCCTCCAGGAAACGGGCGTCACCGTCTTCGATCCGTGGTTCAAACCTGATGTGCGCGGTCTGCACGAGTACGGTCGCGAAGACGTGAAGAGCACCGAACTCATCCGCAAACGCTGGACGTTCGCCGGCGGCAAACACGGCGCGCAAGAACGCGCTTGGTGCGCGGAACAATTTTGGGAGACACTGCACATTGATCTCCGCATGGTGGACACGAGCGACTTCACCATCTCGTATTGTCCCACAAACATTTACAGCGTCGGCACGCCGCATGAAATCATTCTCGCGACGTTGCAACACAAGCCGGTTCTCTTCGTCAGTCCGCCGGTCGAGTTTCCCAGCCTGCACAAGTTGCGCGATCACTTGAGCAAAGACGCCAAAGGTCGCGCCTTGCTCGAACGGCTGGAGATGGAGATTCCGGTGAAAGAAAATCCGCGTGGCATCCCCAGCCTCTGGTACATGCCGCTCGTCAAAAGTGAAAATTTCTTCGATGGCTTTGGCTTCGCGCAATACCGGAAACAGTTCGGCTGGAAGACAGACATCGCGCTGGATCAACACGAGCAACAATTTCCGCCCCAGCGTCCGTTGCTGCCGTTCATCGAGAAATTGAACCGCGAGCTTCCCAAGAAGTGGGACAGCAAACTCAACAAGTTCGTCCCCGACGACGACTGGTTGCTCTGGGATTTCAACACCAAGAAGATTCGCGGCAAGCACGTCGAGTCCGTGAGGAAGTGAGCCATCATCCAACGATGACAGTTTGTGTGCGAACGCCGAATCTTTGGAGTGCGGTGACTTGTCACCGCTTTTCCGCTTTGGCGACTTGTCGCCAAAGCAGGGCCGCGTCCAGCGGGACGCCGACCGATCAGTGCGCGTCTCGATTGATTGACGGCGACAAGTCGCCTCGCGAAAGCTTGGACAAGTCCAAGCACTCCAAAACCTGCGGTCGCGGCGTCAGCCGCATTAAGATCCATCTGTGACAAACCCCGCACAATTGAAAGCCTTCCTCGAAGCGCAACTTCCCGCCGCGCTCGAACTGCTCCGGCAGATGGTCGGCATCAACAGCTTCACGCTGAATCCCGAAGGCGTGAACCGGCTCGCGCGTTTCACGGCTGAGAGCTTTGCGCCGCTCGGCTTCAGCGCGGAAATGATTCCGTCCGCGAACCCACGCTTCGGCCAGCATCTCGTTCTCACGCGGCGGGGGCGCGGCGCAAAAAACATCGCGATGATTTCGCACCTCGACACCGTGTTTCCGGCGGAGGAAGAGGCGCGGAATAATTTCAGGTGGTTGATTGAAGGCGACCTCGCGTTCGGCCCCGGCACGCACGACATCAAAGGCGGCACGGTGATGATGTGGCTCGTGTTGAAAGTGCTTCAAGCTCACGCGCCGGATGTGTTCGAGAGCATCACTTGGAAACTGTTTCTCAATTCGTCCGAGGAAATGTATTCACCAGACTTCGGCGACTTGTGCCGCGAACGCATGGACGCGAACACGCTCGCCGCGCTTGTCTTTGAAGCGGAAGGGCGGCTCGGAAACGAACATCTCGTGGTGGCCGCGCGCAAAGGTCGCGCAACGTGGCGAGTCACTGTGTCGGGTCGCGGCACACACGCGGGAGGAAAACATTCGCACGGCGCAAACGCAGCGGTGCAACTCGGTCAACTGTTGCCGCGTATCGCCGCGCTGACGGATTACTCGCGTGATCTCACGGTGAACGTCGGCGCCATCAACGGCGGCACGGTGTTGAATCGCGTTCCGCATGAGGCGGTGGCGGAAGGGGAATTCCGCGCGTTCAACGCGGAGGCTTACAATCATTGCAAACAAACACTGCTCGCGCTCGCTGGCCCGGGCGATGTTCGCAGTCCGGTGGATGGATTTCGCTGCGCCATCAAAGTTGAAATTCTCACCGAGAGTCGTCCGTGGCCGCGCAATGCTGACACCGACAGGCTTTGCGAAATCTGGCGGCAAGCGGGCACTGAAGCCGGTTATCCGACGAATCTTCAAGAACGCGGCGGTCTCAGCGACGGCAATATGATCTGGGACGCCGTGCCTACGCTCGACGGACTTGGACCGTGGGGCGACAACGATCATTGCTCGGAACGCAGCGCGGATGGATCGAAGCTCCCGGAGTCTGTTGAGATCAGCAACTTCGTCCCGAAAGCCGTCGCGAACACGCTGGGCATTCTCAAGTTAATCGGGATGCGGAGTCCGGGATAGATGTTCGGGTGTGATTGAAAGTGGCGCGCAACTTTCGTCCTCGTGCTCGTCCTCGGCTTGTTGGGTTGGAATTCGAGGACGAGGACGAGCACGATTCCCCCTCGTGAGCGGCAGTTCCAGTCACGCCGCTTTCAAACGCCTATCTTGCCTATCACGTTGGGAAAATTTACGCTGACACCATGTTCGATTCACTCAGTAACAAGCTCCAGAATACGTTTCGCAACCTGCGCGGCCTCGGAAAAATCTCCGAGAGCAACGTCTCCGATGCGTTGCGCGATGTCCGCATGGCACTGTTGGAAGCCGACGTGAATTTCAAGGTCGCCCGCGATTTCATCGAGCGCGTTCAGGCCAAGTCCATCGGCGCGGAAGTCATCCAAAGCGTTCAGCCCGGCCAGCAGATCGTCAAAATCATTTCAGACGAACTGACCGAACTGCTCGGCTCGGAAAACGCGGGGCTGGATTTCAGCGGCAAGCCGAGTTGCATCATGATGGTCGGTTTGCACGGCGCCGGAAAAACCACTTCCTCCGGCAAACTCGCGCGGCTCATCCAGAAGCAGGGTCGCCAGCCATTGCTCGTCGCGGCGGACGTGTATCGCCCGGCGGCGATGGATCAACTCGAAACGCTCGGCAAGCAACTCGACATCCCCGTGTTCGTGAAGCGTGGCGAGACGGATGTCTTGAAGATTGCGCGTGAAGCGTTGGCGTTTGCCGAGACGAACAATCGCAACACGATCATCTTCGACACGGCAGGACGTTTGCAGATTGATGAGCCGTTGGTGCAGGAACTCGTGCGGTTGCGAGATCTCGTGAAGCCGCAGGAAATTCTTCTCGTCCTAGACGCGGCCACCGGTCAGGAAGCCGTGAACGTGGCCACGCATTTTGATCAAGCGTTGAGCATCACGGGTTCGATTCTCACCAAGCTGGACGGCGACGCGCGCGGCGGTGCGGCGTTGAGCATGAAGTCGGTTACGGGCAAGCCGATCAAGTTCATGGGCGTCGGCGAAAAGCTGGAAGACTTCGAGCCGTTTCATCCAGAGCGGATGGCGTCGCGGATTCTCGGCATGGGCGATGTGGTGAGCTTGGTTGAAAAAGCGGCGGAGGCTGTGAGCGAAGACGACGCGCGGCGCATGGAAGAGAAGATGCGAAAAGGCGAGTTCTCGCTGGAAGATTTTTTGGAGCAGTTGCGTCAGATGAAGAAGCTCGGCCCGCTCGAAGACCTGATGAAGATGTTGCCCGGCGGCGCGGCGGCGTTGAAGGGTCAGGACATGTCGAAGCAGGAAAAAGAATTCGTCCGCATGGAAGCGATGATCTGCGGCATGACGCCGAAGGAACGGGCGACGCCACAAATTCTGATCGCGAAACGCCGCATCCGCATCGCCAAAGGCAGCGGCACGAGCGTGACGGAGTTGAATACAATGCTGAACAAGTTCGCGCAGATGCAGCAGATGATGAAAAAGATGGGCAAGATGCAGAAGATGATGGCGAAGATGGGCGGGATGGGCGGATTGGGTGGAGGAATGCCGGGGATGTTCGGGCGGTGAGGCCAAAGATCGCCGGCGGGCAAGCTAAAGCTTGAACTCCAGCAGACCGTGTGGCTTAATTTGCGCCCCGCAGCGGGAATGTTGGTAGGTTATCCAAGTGGCTAAAGGGTGCAGACTGTAAATCTGTCGGCTAACGCCTTCGATGGTTCGAATCCATCACCTACCACCACTTTTTCGCACAACGAAAAAGTGCCGCGTCACAGCGGAGCGGAGACAGACCAGCCGGGATTTTCCACAGGAACAAATTGAGCCTTGCTCGAAGGGTATTTTCAAATCGCCGCCGGTTGACAATTCTATGAACAAGATTTCACGCGCACTGCTTTCCGTTTCTGACAAGACCGGGTTGATCCCTTTTGCTCAAACCCTCGCCGCCGCTGGCGTGGAACTCATCTCCACCGGCGGCACGGCCAAAGCCCTGCGCGATGCCGGTCTCGCCGTCAAAGACATCAGCGAACACACCGGCTTCCCTGAGATGATGGATGGTCGTGTGAAGACGCTGCACCCGAAAGTCCACGGCGGATTGCTCTACATCCGGGGCAACGCCCAGCACGAAGCCGCCGCGCAACAGCACAACATCGCGCCGATTGATCTCGTGGTGGTGAATCTTTATCCGTTCGAGGCCACCGTCGCCAAGCCGAACGTCCTGCTGCACGACGCCATTGAGAACATTGACATCGGCGGCCCCTCGATGCTCCGCAGCGCTGCGAAGAATCACGACAGCGTGACGGTGATCGTGGATCCGGCGGATTACGTGTTGATCGGCGAACAGATCAAAGCCAACGGCAACACCACACTCGACATGCGGCGCACGCTCGCGGCAAAAGTTTATGCCCGCACGGCGGCTTACGACGCTGCCATCGCAGCACATTTGCAAAAGGCGTTCAACGCGCAAAGTACCGCTGCGGTTTCTCTGCCGAAGGCGCTCATTATTTCTGCGCCGCTTGCGCAACCGTTGCGATACGGCGAGAACCCGCATCAGGTCGCCGCGCTTTACGGCAAATTCGGCGAATTCTTCCAGCAACTGCACGGCAAGGAACTTTCCTACAACAACATTCTCGATCTGACGGCGGCAGCGGCGTTGATCGCAGAGTTCGATGGCGACGCGCCGACGCTGGCGATCCTCAAGCACACGAATCCGTGCGGCGTGGGTCAGGCGACGACGTTGCGCGAGGCGTGGGACAAGGCGTTCGCCACGGACAAACAGGCGCCGTTCGGCGGGATCATTGCGGTGAATCGCACGCTCGACGCGGATTGCGCGGAAGCCATCGCCGAGATTTTCAGCGAGGTGATCGTCGCGCCGGATTTCACAGCGGATGCGCTGGCAATTTTGCAGAAGAAGAAAAATCTGCGCTTGCTCAAGGTTTTGAAAAGCACGACCAACTCTCAGCCGTGGGATGTGCGGAGTGTGGGTGCGGATTCTTTCCTGATGCAGCAGCGCGATCTCAAGGTGACGAGCGCGTCTGACTTGAAGATCGCGACGAAGCGGCAACCGACGGCAGATGAATTGAAAGCCATGCTGTTCGGCTGGCGCGTGGTGAAGCATCTCAAGTCCAACGCCATTCTTTACAGCAACGCAGATCGCACGCTCGGCGTGGGCGCGGGCCAGATGAGCCGCGTGGATTCCAGCCGCATCGCGGTGTGGAAGGCGGGCGAGGCAAAGCTCGCGCTTCAAGGCAGCGTGGTGTGCAGCGATGCGTTCTTCCCGTTCCCGGATGGATTGATCGCCGCTGCGGAAGCGGGCGCGACCGCCGCCATCCAGCCTGGCGGTTCGGTGAAAGATGCGGAAGTGATCGCCGCCGCAGACGAACGCGGCATGGCGATGGCGTTCACGGGCACGCGACATTTCAGGCATTGACCTGCCGGGGAAATTCTTTTGCCACGAAAAGGCACAAGGGTCGCAAAAGGGGAAAGGCTTTCACACGCGGATGTGAACCAAGAACTTTCGGCGGAGCAACTCAAGCCAACCGAGTCATAGATTATTTTCAGACGCTCCGTATGCCGTGTTGCTGTGGCCGAGGACGGCCACACTCCGCCCGCTGCGAAAACCATCTCTGAGTTCGAAGTGAAAACTCTTTTGTGCTTTCTGTGCCTCTTCGTGGCTGATTCATCCCTACCTCAACAACCAGCCTATCAACGCGAGTTGCGCGACGGTGATTCCACCGATGGTCAACCAGATGAACGCCTCCCGCAACTTCAACCCGCGTTGCCTCGTTTGACTCAGGCGAAAAGCGATCCGCGCGGAGCCGGCGGTGATGATATCGCCATTGCGGAGGCGCACGGTTTCGACGGGAGATTGGTTCACCGAAACGAGCGCGCCGGGATGAGCCGTGATAACGAAGCCTTCGCCGGTTTTTAATTCAACCCGGAGATGTTCATCCCACACGCCGTCCTCCTCGATCTGCAAATCGCTTCCCGCCGCGCGTCCGATGCGGACAGGAAAACGGCGGGCATCCCAAAGGAAGCCCGCCTGTTTGCCGGAAAGTATCTGGAGTTGGAGCATCACCAAGAGCCGAACGGTGGACGCTGCGGCACGTCAATCTTGTCTCCCGGAAACACCGGAAGATCGAGAGCAGGATTCTCAGCAGCCTTTTTGCAATCAATGATCTGCCAACTGCCATCTTTGCGATTCAATCTGACTTTCTTGCGATCTGCGAAATCAGTAAAGTCGCCCGCAGACGCGATGGCTTTCAGCACGGTGGTCGGTCCGAGATATTCCTGACGACCCGACTGGCGCACCTGACCTTGAACGTAATATATCTGCCGGTCGGTTTTGACGGTGACCGTGAGGCGTTTGTAGAACGTGGGCACATACGCGTTATGAATCTCGCGCTGAAGTTCACCGGTGGTTTTGCCTTCGGCCTTGATGGAGTTGATCAATTGCAGCGTGATGGTGCCGTCTTCCTTGATGCGTTCTTCATGCGGCTGCAAGTCTTGCTGGCCGGAGAAGGTGATGATCACGAGATCATCTTTGGCGAACCGCATGGCTTCATCGGCAGAGCCTATCGCTGACGGCATGTCCGCATCAGGCGGCAGCTCCGTGAATTTGATGTCGCTGGACGCGGTTTGCGTCTGACAACCCGTGAGTGCCACCGCGACCGTGAGCAACCCGATGCCGAGCGCGACCTGAACTGTGTTTTTCAAAAATGATTTCTTCATGAGCCAGTAATTAAGAGACAGTGGTCTCAGTACTTTTGTTTGATCTCGCCATCGGATTTTTCGTCGGCTGGCTTCTTGGGCTTGCCGTCCGCAACAGGCTCGGAGTCCTCGTTCTTGGCGTAATAATCGTGGTAGTAGCCGCTGTAGTAATAGTAGCTCTCGTCCTGGGACATGTTGATATTGTTGAGGACGATGCCGACCAGATTGCCGCCAACCTTCTCGATGAGCTGCTTGGCCCGGATGTTCATGGGCTGCGGATAGCGGCGGTATTGAATGACTTGAACGGTCATGTCCACTTCGCTGGCGAGAATGGAGGCATCGCTCACGCCCATGATCGGCGGTGAATCAAAGAACACGATGTCGTATCGCGCCTTGAGTTCGCCGATCAAATCCTTCATGGCACTCGAACTCAGGATGCCGAGCGAACTGCTGGGCAACTTACCGCTCGCCAAGAAGTCGAGCGTGGGAATGGCCGTGGTTTGAATCACTTCATCGAGCGAGTTCTGTTTGAGCAGATAGTTTGTGAGGCCGAGGTTGTTCGTCACCTTGAGCAGCTTGTGCAACGTGGGACGACGAAGATCGGAGTCCACGATGACCACGCGCTGACCGCTCTGGGCGAACACGGTCGCGAGGTTCAGGACTGTGGTGGATTTACCTTCACCCGCACCGGCACTGACCACGGCGGTGGTGTTCAACTTGTCGTCCTTGCGGGCGAACAACAGATTCGTGCGCAACACGCGGTACGCTTCGGCGTGCGGACTTTCCGCACCTTCCTCGATGAGCAAACCGACGTTCTGCGGGATGACGCCGAGCACGGGCGATTGCAATGTGCGTTCCACGTCGTCAATCGTCTTCACGCTGGTGTCGAGGTATTCAATGAAGAACGCCAGACCGACACCGACGACGAGGCCGATGACCACGCCGAGAATGATGTTGAGCGTCTAGTTGGGTTTGACGGCTTTGACGCTGGGCTTTGCGGATTCAATGATTTCAACCTGAGTCAACTTCGGCAAATCGAGGTCAATCTGCTCGATGTTCATCTTCCGGCTGATCAAGTCGCGCAGATCGTTCAACCGTTCCAGCTCGCGCTTTTTATCGAAATACGGACGGGTCTTTGTGAGCTTTTCTTGATCAATCTTTTCCGCACCTTCGAGCGAGGCGGCAATATCGTCCAGTTCCGATTTGGCCGTGGAAACCTGCGTCTCAAGCCCCTTCAAGATACCGCTGACACGCGCATCAATCTTCTTGTTCAGCAACTCGCGGAGATCATTGACGGCCTTGATTTGTGGATGAGACGGACCGAGGTCGTTGATTTGAGAAACATATTTTTGGTCGGCAGCGTTGAGTTCGCCGATGAGGGAGGACAGCTCCGCGTCAGGCTGGAATCCTGGAAGCACATCACGCAACGCGACGATGTCTATCGCACTCAGCTTCTCGAATACTTCCTTTTGTTTTTTGTAAGACAATTCTTTCTCATACCGGCTGGATTGGTAGCGACGGAATTCTTCGCTCGAAGAAAGCATCATCGGCGCAGTGCCTGCCGTATCCACATCGTTGATTTTCTTTTCAACGCGGATTTCATCAAGCTCTACTTTTACCTTGGCGATCTTCTCGTCTTCGACCTTGAGCTTATCGGCGAGAGCTTTTACGCCGCCTTTGCCGATGCGCTGGCCTTTTTCCAAACGCCATTGCCTGTAAGTTTCAGCCACGGCATTGGCAAGCTCGGCAGCATCGTTGGGGTTTTCAGAAAACACCTGCACGTCAATCAGTGCTGTGTTGCGGCGGGGGCGCAAGTTGAGTCGCCCCTTCAGAATGGCCATGGATTCGTGGGTCTTAAACTTGTTTCCCTCGTTATATTTTTTGCCCCACTTGTCATTGAGCCCCAGCACATCCACCACGTTGCTCAGAATGGTCTCTGATTGGATGACTTCAAACTCCGTCTGGATGTAATAAGGGTCGAACGAACTGATGCGACTGTTCCCCGCAAATTCATCAATGTCCGACTTGTCACGCTCGATCTTGAGCGTGGCGGTGCTGGCAAATTGCTCCGGCAAGATGAACGTAACGAGCGTGGCGGTGATGACCACGAGCATGAAGACCGCGATGATAACGGTTTTGCGGATGCGGATGATCCGCCAGTAGTCAAGAAAGTGAAGTCGTGATTCCTGCTGCGGCTGCTGTTTTAACGGGTCCATAGTTCAAAAAAATAGGGGCCAGTGATACAACCCGGCCCCTGACTGAAAAAGCATACGATGCTTAGTACTTCGCTGTCACACCGACGTAAAAC
>JANNAO010000103.1:0-4040 GCA_031384405.1 Verrucomicrobiota bacterium
CCAGTTTCATATTTGCTGACGTAGCTTTGAGGAATTTCAAGCCGTTCCGCCAACTGAGCTTGGGTAACGCCTTTCGATTCGCGCAACTTCTTGAGAAGTTCGCGAAACAGGTCGTATCGGTCTGTGTAGTCGGCGTTTGGCACGCCCGTCTTTTACCAAGGAGGCATCGAAAAACCCAAATTGGGATATATCGAGCGGGCGCTCTACGAATGCTTTTTGAAGATTGGAAGTTCTCGCCAATCACCGACTCCTTCGGGGGCTTCGGCATCGAAGTGCTTGCCGTTCACGAATGCCCAGCAATGTCCGGGCAAATCCTCATCATCTGGAGTGGCAAAAAACTCTCCTGTGTTTCCAAGTTGTTTCGCGGTAAAAAGAAAATCCTCGGCGAAGTAGTCACAAACGCCGTTGTTGATGTCGTAAGGTCGAAGTCCGTAGGCAGCGACAAGGCATCGCACCAGTTCAGGCAGCGGCATTTCACTTTTCAACTCAAGCTCCACCTTCTCAAATGGCAACTTGAGCCGCATTGTTAAGGTGAGGTGAAGCGTTCGATTCGCCAGAAGCCTTGCGAGTTGTCGAACCGGACGGGAACGGCCAGCGGGCCGGATTGCTGGGATTTGACGCGGAGGATTTCCTGCCAATGACACAGGTTGAATGAGTGGAGAACGATGTAGGTAGAGACCGTGTCATTCTCAAACAATATGTCCCCGCCGATCAACGGGCTGACCAACGAAAACGCCACGGCCACCGGGATCACTGGCCCGGCGGCAATGGCTTCCCGCCATTTCACGTAGCTCTGGATGTCCACCGCGTGCGTCTGGCCATACGCGGTCTCGAGGGTTTCCAGCATTGCGTTGAACGCGGGCAGGTTGGTCCAGGTGTTCGTCACGCCGACGTCGGCTTCGATCGCAACGCGGACCTGAGTGCTGATGCCGTTGGTCAGTTCCCAAGCAATGCTGTTGCTGATGGCGTTAAACGAGGGCTGGTCAAAGGCCATCAGGGTGTACCCGGTGAGGCTGGCCGCAATGTTGGTGAACCACTGGTTGCGGTCTGCTGCGTTCGTCCAACCGATTTGTCCGCCGTCCCCAGGAAGTCGGTCGAACCACACGGGCAGGTCCGCGTGAACCGGAAACGTGGGCACGCCCTGAGTGACGAGATGCGTGCGGATGGCCGCGTAGGTATCGCGCAGCAGCAACAAGTGATCGCGCTTTTCGGAACTCGTCAGCGCGGACCAGTTGGGCAGCGCCTGGGGTTCAATGTCGAGATGGAGGGCGTCAAACTTTTCCGGGACTGTGCGCCCCGGAGCGCTGTTGAAGTCGAGGACGCGCAGACTGATTTTCGTGAGCAGCGCGGGATGATTGGTCGGAAAAATCGAAGTGGTTTCCGACATCAGAAACTGGGATTGGATGCCGGCCGCGTGGAGCTTGGCGTTCCACGTCGCGCTGACGCTGGGGCTCGTGACGGGCTGGGTGCCGTAGCTGCCATAGACGCGTTTGACCGACTTGCTGGTGAGAAACGTGACGGTCTGATTCTCGAGCGTGGCGTTACCGACGATCGTGGCTGCGCCGTATGGATTGCCGGCATCCTGCCAGAACCAGACGCCGCGGTGTTTGCATTCTGCCGCCGGCAGGGACAAGGCGAACAGCAGCGTCGCGATCAGCAGGGGTTTGAACATGCGGACAGGATAATTCAATCTCCCGATGAAGCCACGCAAAAATCCGGTAGTGGCACAGTTTGCCACTGTCGGTGGGGCAAGCGTCCTCGCGAGCCGGAGCTTGGGAGAAAAGTTTTTGAGGATGAAGGCTCGCGCGGACGCTCGCCCCACCAACCTGTACTGCTACCGAATATCCGGCATCCACTGGTCGCGTGAAGCCTTCCAACTTTGCGCCTTGAACTTTGGTTCGCGGACTTCATCATCTCGCTCGTGAATTTTCTGGTCACTGGCGGCGCAGGTTTCATCGGGTCTCATGTGTGCGAGCGTTTGCTCGGCGTGGGACATTCCGTCTGGGCGTTCGACGAGCTGAACAACTTCTACGACCCCGCCATCAAACGCCGCAATCTCCACGACATCCAAGCACTGGCCAAACCCTTTGAGTTCATCCACGGCGATCTGACGGATCGCGCCGCGCTGGATGAATTGTTCTCCAGCGTGAAGTTCGATCAGGTGATCCATCTCGCTGCCCGTGCTGGTGTGAGGCCGAGTTTGGAAGAACCTGCGCTCTATCAGCGTGTCAATGTGGAGGGCACGGTCAATGTCCTCGAAGCCGCGCGGCTCAACGGCGTGAAGAAAATCACCATCGCGTCGTCGTCGTCGGTGTACGGCGTGAATGCCAAAGTGCCGTTCTCGGAGAGCGACCCGATCTTTTCCGCCATCTCGCCCTACGCCGCCAGCAAACTCGCGTGCGAAGCGCTCGGCCACGTTTATCATCACATCTACGGGCTGGACGTGATCATGCTCCGCTTCTTCACCGTGTATGGCCCGCGTCAACGACCTGATCTCGCCATCCACAAATTCGCGAATCTGATCTCCGCCGGGAAACCCGTCCCTGTGTTTGGCGACGGCAGCACGGCACGGGATTACACGTTCATCACAGACATCGTGGATGGCGTGATGGCTTGCACGCGGAAGGAGTTTGGTTTCGAGGTGTTCAACCTTGGCGAATCACAGACCGTCACGTTGAGCCAGTTGATCGAGTTGTTGGAGAAATCTATCGGCAAGCAAGCCATCATCAATCGCCAGCCGACGCAACCGGGCGACGTGCCGATCACGTTCGCCGACGTGTCCAAGGCGCGGGCCAAGCTGGAATACAATCCGCGAGTGAAGATTGCGGAGGGCATCCCACTTTTCGTGGAATGGTTTCAGAAGAGCAAAACCAGTGTCACGGGCTGACGGTTTTACTTCTCGGTGATTGCGGGTTTATCAGAACCAAGCGGATACTTCTGCCTATCTCGGTATTAGGCGTATCGGTCATAGCTTCTTGATTCGGTCGAACTCTGCCTTGAGCTTCATAAATGAGAATGCCCAGAACGCCGAGAAAATCAGAAACAAACCGATGAGTATCCAAATTGCATAATGCGGGATGAGACTCTGAAGCATCCAAGCCGCTCCGACGGCGAAAAGCGGAAGAACCGGAATCGTCGGAAAAATCGCTGCTCCTGCATTGGGTGTCCGTCCGTTCTTGAGGTGCGAGATGTTGCCAGCGGTGATTTCGGAGGCGAAGCCCTGCACGCTAACAATCAAGCTGAAGACAATGGCGAGGAGGTAGAGCATAAATACGCCTAACCAATAATGTACCGCGACAATTTCCGTCTATCTCGTTTCATGTAGCGACGCTATTCTTGGCACAAGTTTCTGTCCAGCACAGTTTTTATTCTGAAATGGGCGTTAAACCCGAAGTCCGAAGCCGGGATTCAGCAACGGAGTTGCGCCAGACGGTAGCCCACGGCGTGAGCCGTGGGAAAAGCGCAGAACCGACAAGCCCCGGCAGGGGCGACAGACCTTCACAGATTTTCTTCCGCCCCTGCCGGGGCTTGAATTGTTTCCGCCAGAACCCACGGCTCGCGCCGTGTGCTACCTTCTAACGCTGCTCCGCAGCTAGACTTCACCCGCAGTTTTCCAAACGCATATTCAACTGCGGAGTTCAGGCGAACACTTCCGGGCAAAGGCGGAAGTCAGATTCCTCCGCAGGACGGCTGTCCATAGGCAGGCAGAAAAAAAGTGAGTTCTTGCTTGCAATTCTGGCGGGAAACGTCACGCTCACCCCGTCTGTAGATGCTATAGCTTCCACGTCATGGTGAATCCTCAGGTGAACGACGTTCAGTGATGATTTGAAACCCGGTATTCGGGAACGGTCTGGAGAAAGCAGAGTTAGTCTAGGACAGTTAAACATCACATGAGCACTAAACTGTTTGTTGGAAATCTTTCCTTCAACACCACTGAAAACGATCTTTCCGACGCGTTTGCCGCACACGGCACCGTTGTGGAAGCCAACCTGATGATGGACCGCATGAGCGGCCGTCCTCGCGGTTTCGGATTCGTCACC
>JANNAO010000112.1:0-5606 GCA_031384405.1 Verrucomicrobiota bacterium
TGCGGACGAGTTCGACATCGAGTTTGCCGCTCTCTTCCGCGACGGAAATCATTTCCAACGTCGAACCGGAAAACAGAGTGCGGCAGTTTGCCAGACTCTGGCCGAGTTGACCCCCCTCGGAAACGCGCGTGATGGATTCGGAAACCGCGTCCACGAGAATCTGGTTGCCAATGGATTTGCGCGCGACGTTCAGTGCTTGAACGAGCGGCACACTCGCGCCGAGCAACGTGCCGAGCATCCGGCAGAAGCGCGCCATGGCGAATTGCGCCACGAGCGGCCCGACGACCGGTGCGCGGAGAATCAGCCCTTCCCACGAGCGCCGACCTTTCTCGGAGTTGAACCAGGTGCGCAACGAGAATCCCACACCGATCAAGCCGCCCAACACAAAGATTCCATACGACCGCAACGCGTGGCTCGTCGCGATGATCATTTCAGTCAGAGCGGGCAGCGATGCGCCGAATCCGGAGAATATCGTCTGGAACTTCGGGATGAAGAACACGAGCAAGAACACCACGACGCCGAGCGCAAGCACGAGCAGGACAGTCGGGTAAATCATTGATGCCATTACTTTGCCACGCAGGTCCTTTTCGCGCGCTTGAAAGTCCGCGATCTGCGCGAGCACGAGGTCGAGGAAGCCGCCGGTTTCGCCCGCTTGCACCATTGCGACATAGACGCGGGGGAAAGTTTCGGGCGATTTCGCCATCGCATCGGCGAGCGACATGCCGTCAATGACGAGGCTGTGAATCTCTTTCCACTTGGCAGCGGCTGCAGGTGACGAGGCTTCCCTGTGAAGGATCACGAGTGCGCGACTGAGTGGAACTCCGGCGGCAAGCAAACTTGAAAGCAGGCGCGTGAAGTTTTCCAGATCGCGTGCGGAGATTTTGTCGCCACCGAATTTGAGCGCGAAGCCACCGGACTTTGCGGGAGCAACGGCCTTAGCTTTGGCAGACTGTGACGCGGCTTTCTCCGCGAGCGAAATGGGGCGCAACCCGAGTCCTTCCATCTGGTGAAACGCCTCGGCGCGGCCCGCCGCCTCAAGCTGGCCCTGCGCGACGCCGCCATCGAGTTGGAGTGCTTTGTAGTCGAACAAGGGCATGGCTTAATTTGAATCTGAAATCCGAAGGCGAACAGCGTTAGGTGACGTAGCGCAGGTTGTCAACCTGCTGTATCGCCGACTGGTAGTCGGCAGGGGAAGTTCATGCACCGACAGTGAGATAAATTCGTGGGCCGCAACTTCCGTCCGTGCCCAGCAGATTGCCAATCTGCGATACAGCAGACTGCCAGTCTGCGCTACGCAGAACATCGCGCGGCGAGCGTCGCAACCAACTAAATTAAAATCACACACCAGCATTTGATTTCCTTGGAGCTTGAACTTCCACCGTGGGTTTCGGCGCGGCTTCGGGGGCGAGGTTGCTCACCGATTGATCTTTGGTGACGCGCAACACTTCTTCCGGCGTGGTGATGCCTTCGCGCACGAGTCGCCAGCCGTCTTCGCTCAACACGCGCAGGCCATTTCGCTTCGCCTGTGCCGCGATTTCGCCGGAGGAAACATTCTTCAACACGAGTTGGCGAAGTTCGTTATCAATGTCCATCCACTCAAAGATCGCGCGGCGACCGTGATAGCCCGTGTTGCGACATTCGCGACAACCCACGCCGCGATAAACCGTGTCGCTCGCGGGAATTCCAATTTGTGCTTTGATGGCAGCAGTGGTCGGCGAGGTGTCCGGCTGCTTGCAATGTTTGCAAAGCACGCGGACGAGACGTTGCGCGAGCACGGCTTCGAGCGACGACGCCACGAGATACGGTTCAACGCCCATATCAATGAGCCGCGTCACCGCGCCGGGCGCGTCGTTGGTGTGCAGCGTGGAGAAAACTAAATGTCCCGTGAGCGACGCTTGCACCGCGATCTGCGCGGTTTCGCGGTCGCGGATTTCGCCAACAAGAATCACATCGGGATCGTGACGCAGAATTGATCGCAGCCCGCGCGCGAAAGTCAGCCCGGCTTTTTCCGAAACTTGAATCTGGTTGATGCCCTTGAGCTGATACTCGATCGGGTCTTCGATGGTGATGATCTTGCGGACTTGATCGTTGATCTCGTTGAGCGCGGTGTAGAGCGTGGTGGTTTTGCCGCTACCCGTCGGGCCGGTGACGAGGATGATGCCGTGCGGCAAACCCAGCACGCGACGAAAACTTTTTAACTCGCGCGCGTCCATGCCCATCTCGCCCATGCCGAGCAGCGTGGAGTTCTGTCGCAACAAACGCAGCACGACGGCTTCACCGTGCAACATGGGAATCACCGACACGCGGATGTCCACCTCGTTTGAGTCGAGGCGAATCTTGATGCGACCATCCTGCGGCAAACGTTTCTCCGCGATGTTGAGATGGCTGAGAATTTTGAGCCGCGAAACGATGGCGGGCTGAAAGCGTTTGATCTGCGCGGGCACGGGGATGCTTTGCAATACGCCGTCCACACGGTAGCGGATTTGAAATTCGTGCTCGAACGGTTCGAGGTGAATGTCGGACGCGCGCAGCTCAATGGCGTCGCGCAAAACCTGATTCACAAAGCGGATGATCGAGGCGTCCTCGGCGGCTCCGTCGAGATCATTGTCGTCGTCTTTCGAGTCATCTACCACCTGCAACGCCGAGTCTTCGGCGAGTTCGCCCATCGTGTCCGCACCGACGCCGAGACGTTTCTTGAGTTCGCGCTGGAGAACTTCACTCGGAGCAAGAACAGGCTTGAGGTTCAAGCCGGTGAGCGTTTTGAGCGCGTCGAGACCTTGCGTTGCAAACAAACGGCTGGTGGCGATTTCCACCGATCCGTTGACGCGGCGCAGAGGAAGGAGTTCCTCCTTCAACAAAATGCGTGCGGGAAAGAGAGAGAGAAGCTGGCGATCCGGCTCAACGTCATCCAACGCGGTGAACGACACATCGTATTCGCCCGCGAGCCAACGGAGGATGTCCTCCTCGGTTAGCGACGAGGCGTTCGATTGTCGCGCGAGTTCCGCCGCGTCCACGGCGGAGAGTTGCCGGGCCGCGATCATGCGGTCCAGCAACTCGGATGAATGTTGCGTTTGAGCCATGAGTGTGAAATGCCCCTCACCCGGCCTGTCGGCCACCCTCTCCCCTTCGGAAGGGGAGAGGGACGGGGTGAGGGGATTCGTGTGCCTTAAAGCAAACCGTTCATCGCTGCGATGGCTTCTTGGCGCGGCGTCAAAACTTTGCGGAGGTTGGCCTGAGCTTTTTCGAGTTCAGCCTGTTTGGCTTTGCGAGCGGCGACGTATTTGTCGAGCGAGGCTTTCAATTCAGCATTGGTAGCTTTCGCATCAATTGCTTTTTGCAACGCGTCGCGTTCAGGGTTAGCCGGTGCGCCGGGGAAATTTCCGCCACCGCCTTGATCGCCGCCGCGTCCACCGCGACCACCACGTCCGCCGAAGCCGACAGCCATGCGTGCTTCGCCAACTTTTACAATCAGCGGCTCGAGAGCTTTCCATTCGGTGTCGTCGGTGATCTCCAAGGTTTCCTTGGTGCGCTCCAACATGCGCTTCTGCATTTCCGCCATATCAAAATTGCGTCCGCCGCCTTGCTGGTCTGCGTTTTGACCGCCCTCGCGATTGCGACGTTGACGATCTTCTCCTTCAGGGGTTTGAGCGGAGACGGTGCTGACTGTGAAAGCGACAAGCAATGCCGCGCTCAACACTTTGAATGTCTGGTTCAGTTTCATAACTCTATTCGTGCTGTGATTATTTTTGGTTGGTTGACCGACAAAGAAGACGCACGAGCGCGGCTTCATGTTACAACCGCCCCTTGCAATGTCTGTGCCAGCACGGAATTGCGGGGGAATCAGCGCGAGCCGGAAATTTTCCGCGCACGAGTTGCGCGAACGAACTCAGGTCGCGCGCAAGAGTTGCACAGCCTTGGCGAATTAAGCCCAAACTCATAAACTCAGAAAGGCGCGACGTTTTTGAGTTTATGAGTTTGGGCTTTGAGTCAGGTGGTGTCGGTTTCGATCAACGATGATTAGCGCAGATTAGCGGTTCAACTCACCCGATTTGCTCCGGTTTTGCAAAAAACGAGACTTGCCTTCAATTGCTTCTCACCTAACCTGACCGCTCCCCATCCGGGGCAAAAACAACCGAAAACCAGAACATTTATGGCAGTCAACGCAAACGACCTCCGCCGCGGCCAGGCGATCAATTACAACGGCGACATCAGCGTCGTCCTCGACGTGCAACATCGCACGCCTGGCAACCTCCGCGCTTTCGTCCAAGCCACCTTGCGCAGCATCCGCACGAGCAAATCTTCCGACGTCCGTTTCAGCTCCACGGAAAAAGTCGAGACCGTGCCCATGATGACCAAGAAGATGGAGTTCAGTTACAAGGACGGAACGGATTACGTTTTCACTGACCCGGAGAATTACGAAACCGTCACGCTCACCCCGGAACTCGTTGGCGACGCCAAGAATTATCTCGTCGAAAATGGTTTGGTGACCATCACCTTCGTGGACGAAAAAGCGGTCATCGTTGAAATCCCGCCCAGCGTGATCCTCACCGTGACCGACGCTCCTGAAGGCATCCGAGGCGACTCCGCCAACAACGTCCAGAAAGCCGTCACCATCGAGACCGGCATCACCGTGCAAGCACCGCTCTTCATCAAGACCGGCGAGAAGATCAAGATTGATACCCGCACCGGCAAATACATGGAACGGGCGTAAGTTTGTCTAAAGCCTGAAGTCTAAAGTCTAAAGTCAAAGGCCCGCCATCCGGCGGGCTTTTGCTTTTGGCGAGGATGCGAACATTCAACATTCAACATTCAACATCGAACACCGATGGGGGTGAATCTCCGCGTAGCCCTTGGATGCTTGCTCGCGATTTATCGGAGTTGGGCGTTGAATGTTGGTTGTTGAATGTTTCCCCAAGCCTCTTCATTCATGTCCACCCGCCGTGCTCGCGCCCGTCGCGGCAGGTCCGTGGTTAAAACTTTTCCTGTAACGTTTCGCCGGATTTGCTTCTGAAGTAGGCATGGACACAGTAAAACTCTCCGCGCCAATGCCCGACGGAAACAAATGCCCGCAATGCGGCACGCCCTTGCCCACAGGCGCACTCGCCGGGCTTTGCCCCGCTTGCCTGCTCCAGATGGGCGCGGCAGCCGACACCGTCACGGACGCCAAACAATCCCCGTTCACGCCGCCTTCCGTGGCCGAACTCGCGCCACTGTTTCCGCAACTGGAAATCCTAGAACTCATCGGCAAAGGCGGCATGGGCGCAGTCTATAAGGCGCGACAAAAACAATTGGACCGCATCGTCGCGCTGAAAATTCTTCCACCCGGCATCGGCGATGATCCCGCGTTCGCCGAACGCTTCACCCGCGAAGCCAAGGCGCTCGCGAAGTTGAATCATCCAGGGATAGTCACGCTCTTTGAATTTGGGAGCTGTGCTGGTCTTGACGTTGAAAGGGAGAAAGGGAGAAAATGGGAAAAGGAGATCAAGTCACCAGCAAGCGACGTCTCCTTTGCTCCCCTTCCCCCTTTCTCCCCTGCGCCGTCCGCCTATCAACCATCAACCATCAACTCTCAACCTCCCCTCTACTACTTCCTGATGGAATTCGTG
>JANNAO010000169.1:0-8234 GCA_031384405.1 Verrucomicrobiota bacterium
GAATTAGCGCACGACAGGTTTTGGCGACGCGCCCCTCACCCCGTCCCTCTCCCCATCGGATGGGGAGAGGGTGGCCGATAGGCCGGGTGAGGGGATGGCTTGCGGCTTGGATTGTTCGTTCCCGCTCGGCCCGGGGTGTTCTTCCCAGAAGGGAAAAAAATTGTACCACTGGAACGGATCGCGTTTGACGATGGTTTCGAGGCGTTCGGCAAATTGCGTGGCGCAGGCGCGGAGATGAGCATCGCGTTCGTGATGCGCGGGGCGATGCGGACGCAGCGGCGGGAAACCGAAGAAATGATAGTGACCGCGTGGCTCACGCAGACTGAAGACTTGCACGATCGGCGCACCGGCAATCGCCGCCATCACGTAGCCGCCGATGGGGAACGGTGCGTTGTCGCCGAGAAATGTTACGCTCGTCGAGATGCTGCCGTAAGTGCGGTCGCCCATCATGCAGACGAGTTCGCCGCGACGCATGGCGGCGACGAGTTGGATGGCATCGGTCGGTGCGCCGGTGAGCGGGATGAGTTTGAAATGTTGGTTGGCCGAGCGATCCAACATGGCGCGGATGGCAGGAGCTTCCTTGTCAAAGCCGGTGACGTTGATGGGGCATTTGACGCGGGAGAGGAGTTGACCGGCGGCTTCCCAATTGCCGACGTGCGCGGTGAGCAGCAACACGCCTTTGCCCTCGGCGACGGCGTCGTGGATGTGCTGTTCGCCGTCGAATGTGAAGGAAAACTTGTTGGCGTCGCCGGCGAGGATGGCGGTGCGATCAATCAGTGCGCGACCGAACGACCAGAAATGTTTGAACACGAGCCAGCGCCGTTTCCACCACGGTTGAGGGCCGAAGATGCGGCGGTGAAAATCCATCGTGGCCGGGACATCGGGCGAGGCGAAGCTGAAATAGATGGCGGGAAAAATGCCGAGCAGGTAGCAGAAGCGCGGGCCGAGCAGGCGGATGGCTGCGATGAAGAATGCGATGCCGCCACGCCCGCCGCGCAACTGGCCGGTGCCGGACCAGTTTTTTGAATTGGTTTCAGGCGAGGACATCAACTTGTTCGGCAGAGGTAATGCCTGAAGCATTTGGAAATCATGAACTCAAGAAAAGATTAAAGTTCGGTCTATTCTTGGATTAGGCCACTGGTGGAATATAAACAGGTAGTGGTGTGCCGTCATGGAACTCCCGGAGTCTATCGCGCGCTACCGCAATAAACTCTTCAATAACGACCAGCGGCACATCGTTGTTGAAGGTGGTGATAATCAAGGAATGGTCAGCATCACAGCGAAACACTTCGGCGACTACCTCATCGCCAGAAAGCAGCTCCAGACCGAGTCCGTCGCGATGCACATCGGACGCAACCTGTTTTCTGAATGGCCCTCGAATGGTTTTCATGATGCGAAGTGGCCTAATCCTAAGCTCAGCGACCCGGCGCACGGGATGGGTGGATTGCAAACCCTGACGTTATGCCGGGTTAGCGTAGACCACGTCGTCATAATCTCACTTCTTCTTTGCTGCTGCTCTCCTGCTCCACGCCGCTAAAATAATCAACACCGTGACAGTGCCCAATAAAAGAATCGTAACAAAAACCGCCGTCTCTGCGAGGCGAGACAATTCCAAATGCCGCCCAACCACAGGCGTAACCAAGAACGCAGCGAGCGCAGGGATGCCAAACAACACTAGCGATACCTTGAGCGCACCTAACCAAGCTGGAACTCCGAATGAGTATTTCATGGCGCGCTCGAAGTGGCCTAACATTCTGGTTGATGGACAACGCTGTCGGTTTTTTTCAGTTCGTCGGATTCCAGATGTAGCGACCGTTCTCGTCCACGTAGCCGATCTTGCGGGAAACCTTCACGCGGGCAAGTCCGTCGGCGAAGGAATTCGCTTCGTCGAACTGCGGGTTGATGACGTATTTGCCGTTCTTGTCCACGAAGCCCCAGCGTCCGGCGAGTTTCACGCGCGCCATGTCTTGTGCGAACGCATCGGCGCCGTCGAACTGCGGATTGACGACGAGTTTGCCCGCGATGTCCACGAAGCCCCAGCGATTGCCGACGCGCACGGGAGCGAGTCCCTTGACGAACGGGCGGACTTCCTCGAATTGCGGGTTGATGACGATCTTGCCGTTCTTATCAATGAAACCCCAGCGACGGTTCATCTTGATGGCGGCGAGGCCACTGGAGAATGATTCCGCTTTGTCGAACTGCGGATTGATGACGATCTTGCCAGTGAGATCAATGAAACCCCAGCGGTCACCGAGTTCGATGGCAGCGAGACCTTCGGAAAATTCGCTGGCGGATTCAAACTGCGGTGCGATGAGGATCGTGCCGCTCTTATCAATGAAACCGAAACGGCGTTTGAGTTTGATGACGGCGCGTCCTTCGGCGAACGGCCCAGCGGCGTCGAACTGGGGATTGATGACGTATTGGCCTTCCGGGTTCACGTAGCCGTAGCGTCCGCCGAGTTCGACAGCGGCGAGGCCGTTGGCAAAGGGAGCAGCGGATCCGAACTGCGGGTTGATGACGATCTTGCCAGCGGCATCCACATAACCCCATTGATCACCGACGCGGACTGCTGCGAGACCGGAGGAGAATACTTCAGCGCGCTCGAATTGCGGATTGATGGCGAGTGTGCCGGATTTGTCCACGAAACCCCAGCGGTTACCGACGACCACGGGGTAGAGCGTCGCGGCGAGGGAATTCAGGGTGGAGACGATGCTGACGAGTGCGAACAGCAGTGCGAGTGAGCGGTTGGATTTTTTCATAACGGTTCAGTGTCGGTTTGATGGTTCAGAGGATCGGATAGCGTCGAGGCGGTATCCGATCATGGTTGTATTCTATTTTTTACGGGAAGCGTCCGTCAAGAAGCCAATCAGGCGTGGGGAGGGCGGACGATCACAACGAACGAGACGCTGTCCGTTTCCATTTGCTGTTGGGAACATTCAACATTCAACATCGAACGCTCAACACTCAACGGCGGATCGAGCGGCGTTCCTTGGATGTTCGATGTTGGGCGTTGAATGTTGAATGTTTTCCCGCGATGACTACCCCGTCACCACAGTTCCCACCGCTTCGCCCATCACCACGCGCTTCAAGTTGTGTGACTTGAACAGATCAAACACGATGATCGGCATCTTATTGTCCATGCACAGAGAGAACGCCGTCGAGTCCATCACCTTGAGCTGCTTCTGCAACGCATCAATGTAAGCGATCTGCGAGAAGCGTTTCGCCTTGGGATTCTTTTTCGGATCGCTGTCGTAGATACCGTCCACCTTCGTCGCCTTCAAGATGACTTCCGCGCCGATCTCCGTCGCACGCAACGCTGCCGCCGTGTCCGTGGAGAAATAAGGATTGCCCGTGCCGCCGCCGAAGATGACCACGCGACCTTTTTCAAGGTGGCGCACGGCGCGACGACGGATAAACGTCTCCGCAACTTGTGGCATCGTGATGGCGGTTTGCACGCGGGTGGCTACGCCGATTTTTTCCAGCGCATCCTGCAACGCCAGCGAGTTGATGATCGTGGCGAGCATACCCATGTAATCGCCCGTGGCGCGTTCGATGCCTTTCTCGCTGCCTGCCAGACCACGAAAGATATTGCCGCCTCCGAGCACGATGACGACTTGCACGCCGAGGTCGCGGACTTCGCGCACCTGTTCTGCCATGCTCTGGATAGCCTTGGCGTCAATGCCGAAACCCTGTTCGCCCCCCAACGCTTCACCGCTGAGTTTGACGAGAATCCGGCGATACTTGGGCTTGGGTGATTTTTTCATGGGTGGTGTTGCTTGAACGAGCTCAATGTCGGCGAGCTTTGTAGCAATCTGAGCCGCGAGCGTCAAATCAAAGGCGAGTTCAGCATTCGTCCAACTGTAGGGCACGACGTAAGGAGTGCTTCGCCGGAACGACTCGTTACCTCGTCGCCTACAAGTTCAAACCGCAGTCAACACCGTCGCTTCGGGCTTCAAAACAATTCCCTCGCACAATTCCTCGAACAACGCGCGACAGTCGGATTCCTTCAATTGCAGTCCGCGCGCCGCAGCGTGGATGAATCCGCGCGTAGTCTGGTGTGCGTAGCCCAGCAAGCCCTGTCGCAGTGGCAGCGAGTAAAGCACGAGCGTCATTCCATAAACCAGCGTATGCCAGCCGTGTGCCTGACCGCTCTCCACCGCCGCGAGATAACGCTGCACCATGCGTTCATCGCGTAATGGCTTCAGCTTCTGGAGTTGATCGCGCCCGATGCGCTGGCTGGCGTTCGCGAAATTCCTCAGCATCGGTTCGCTGGCGAGTTGTTGATCGAAGGCGATCAACTCCCGCACTTCATTCCGGCTCGCGTGAGTGAACGCCGTTTGGATGGCGGGCAATTCGTGCGGCAATAAAATCCGTTCGTGATACGCCTGAAGAAATTCCCTCAATGCCGCGAGACTCGTGATCGGTTTTACGGTGAGTGAACCCGCCAGCGCGTGCATCGAGGCCAGTCCATCCGCCGTGCCGAGTTGCGCGACGAGCGGATGCGCGTCCCCCAGCCATTCAGCGGGGTCTTGCGTCAGACTTGGTTTTGCGGACGGATTCATCTGGTTTTTGTTCGCAGCACTCGTGCCGCGATTGATTGGCAAAGCATCTTTCTCCGACTGCGCCGTTGCCAGCGAGAAATGAGGTGCCGCGAAAATAAATATCTTGAAGTGGCATGTTCAGTGGTTGCACGGCACGCGTGAAACTTTGGAGTGCGGAGACTCGTCTCCGCCTTAACTGCTTTGGCGACTTGTCGCCAAAGCAGGGCTGCGTCCAGCAGTCCGACAAACAAGTAGTTCGCTCCTTTCACGCTCGACGGCGACAAGTCGCCTGCCGAAAGCGCGGACAAGTCCGCGCACTCCAAAGACGGAGTGCGACCTCACCATCGCTTCGTCTTTCCAAATCCGTGTTCATCGGTGTCCATCCGCGGTTGAAAATTCCTGCCACGCAAAATCTGTTTGGCTTTTGCCAACTTAATCCCTTGCCTCTCTCCCGCAGACTGGTAATTGTCTTCTCAAGAACACAACACATCGGCGGGCGCGGCTTCAATCGCGCCGACCAAAGGTTTCATGGTGGCCGGCTTGGTTGAACGTCTCGTTCGCTCAAAAAAATCTTATGAGCAACGCAGCGAAGAATATCCCTTACCCTGGAATCCCCGCAGTTTCCGACGGCGCTGGTGGCGTCGTGTGGGTCGAAATCAACATCACGCACGGCGCGTGCGCGTACCCGATCACCTCGTCCACCACGATGGGCACGGGTTACGAAACCGCCGTTTCGGACGGAAAACAAAACCTCTGGGGCGACACGATCACGTTTGTCCAGCCGGAGTCGGAACATTCCGCCGCCACGACCTGCGAAGGTTTCGCGCTCGCGGGCGGACGCGTGACCAATTTCACCAGCGGCCAGGGCCTCGTGCTGATGAAGGAAGTGCTCTACACGATTTCTGGTAAGCGACTGCCCATCGTGTTTCACATCGGCGCACGGGCGTTGACCTCGCACTCGCTCAATGTTCATTGCGGACACGACGATGTGATGAGCGTGTCGGATTGCGGCTGGGGGATTTTGTTCGGTCGCAACGCCCAGGAGGCTTGCGATCTCGCGCTGATTGCGCGGCGTGCGGCTGAAGCGGTGGAGACGCCGTTCATGAACGTGCAGGACGGTTTCCTCACCACGCACACGATTGAGAACATCAAGTTGCCCGAGACGGAGTTCATGAAGGAATACATGGGCGACCCGAATCAAAAACTCCGCTGCCTGTTCGATCCCCGGAATCCCATCATGACCGGCGTCGTGCAGAACCAGGATTCCTACATGAAGGGCAAGATCGCCCAGCGCCATTTCTACGATAAAGTCCCCGCCGCCGTGCAGGAGGCGATGGATTTGTATTATGCCAAGACCGGTCGCCGCTATCGCATGGTGGACACGTATCGCATGGACGACGCGGAATACGCGCTCGTCGGCATGGGCGGCATGATGGAAACCGCACAGGCCGCCGCCGATTACATGCGCGAGGAACTGGACCTCAAGGTCGGCGTCGTTCACGTCACCTGCTTCGCTCCGTTCCCGGCCACGCAACTCGTGGACGCGCTCAAGAATGTCCGCGCGCTCACTGTGCTCGAACGCATGGACAATCCGCTCGCGCAATCCAATCCGCTTGTGCAAGGCATCAAAGCCAGTTTCGCGGATGCGATCACCGGCCTGAGCTTCGGCTCGAACGGCGAATTCAAATATCCCAAGATCACGAGCATCCCGAAGATTTACGCGTGCTCCGCCGGACTCGGTTCGCGCGACGTGCGCGGCGGACACTTCATTTCCATCGTCAAAAACATGTTCGCCGACCAGCCGCGTGAATACACCGTCATCGGCATCAAACACGCGCTCGCGTTGTCCGATGGCGAAGACCCGGATCTCCGTCCGCAAGGCGCGTTCTCGATGCGCGGCCATTCCGTCGGCGGGTTCGGTTCGGTCACGACCAACAAACTCATCGCCTCGTTCGTCGGTGAACTGTTCAACATCTACGTGCAGGCGTATCCGAAATACGGCTCGGAGAAAAAGGGTTTGCCCACGACCTATTACCTGACCGTCGCGGAGAAACACATCCGCACGCACAGCGAACTGGCGCACGTCGAATTCATCCCGCTCAACGACGTGAACGCCTTCAACCTCGGCAACCCGCTCGACGGCATCGCCGACGAAGGCAGCATCTTCATCCAAAGCCCCGAGACCGACCCGCAACGCGTCTGGGATCACATCCCCGCCTATGGCCAGAAGCTCATCCGCAACAAACGGCTCAAGGTTTTCTACCTCGACACCGTGAAGATCGCGAAAGAGATCGCGACCGACGCCGACCTTCAGCAACGCATGCAAGGCGTCTGCCTCGTGGGCATCTTCATCCGCGTGACGCCGTTCGCGTCGCGCTCCGGCATGGGTGACGATCAGGTGCTGGAATCGGTCGAAAAATACATCCGCAAGTATTTCGGCAAGCGCGGCGAACACGTTGTGCAGGAAAACCTCAAGTGCGTGCGCGAAGGTTTGAAGAGCGTGATGGAAATCCCGTGGGACATCATCTCCGCGCCGGCCTCGGCCAAGCCCAAAGCCCAGGAGGAAGTGGTGTTTGCGAAGTAGAAAGGAATGTGTTTCTAATTACTGAAATGAATTATTACGTGCGACCAAATATTAGTGGCGAAATCAGAGGCCCTCTTTCAGTTGATGAGATAGCCGCAGAGATCACAGGTGGAACAATCTCGCCGAATGGGCTTGCGACGGGATCACTTGGCGAATCACGCGAGGAGATTGAGAGGCAAAGCCCTAAAGATTGGTTTCCCATAATGAGGGTAGCGGGTTTAGAAACTGTAAAACCCGCTCAAATCAAACCTTCACGGGAAACCAACCCCTCAAAGAGACTCACGAATTGCCCGATGTGCGAGAAACAGATTTCACCAGAAGCCCCTACTTGTCCTCAATGCGGCCATCCGATGAAAGCAAAGGAAGCCGTTCCAGAAGCCGCTAGAGTTCAAATCGAACAATCCAAGCAGACAAATCTGTGGTTAAGGCTAATCATTATCGCCATCACATTGCCTACGGTTATCTTTGCATTGAAATCATGTGCTGCCCGCCTTTAACAGAGATTATATTTCAATGAGTTTTGAAGTTAGACGTCATGAAAAATCCAATTCTTGAAATTCTGGTTAAGTTGATTGATGAGGGTAAAACAATTCACCGCGTTGCGGTTGATTCCGCACAAGGTCAAATTGGAAACAAGCGTGTAATCAATGTCCACCTGTATGATGGCAACTGTATCAAGCAGGAATTGGAAATGGATTTTCAAACCTTTCGGAAGCATTGGAAGGAGATGAAACGTTACCACTCATTGATTCAGCAAATGCAGGGACTAGAAGATTGCTGGCTGGATCATAATTTATGCCCACCCACCCCGAAGCCCCCACCACCGAGCGCGTCCCACGCGTTCCCGTCGCGGCTTCGTCGGAGCGCGGCACTCGTTGCGTTCGATTCATTCACCCGTTACTTTGTTCCGCATGAGCACAGCAATAGAAATTGAAAACGCCATCCGTGGGCTTCCAACTGCCGAGGCGCAGGCCGTGGCGAAATGGTTGCAGGATTACCTCGCGCGCAAGGCGGCAACACCCACCCCAATTGCTGCGGACGTTTTCATCAAGTGGCGCGGACGTGGACGGTTGCCGGTGGGCCGGAACACAGACGAGTATTTACATCTG
>JANNAO010000173.1:0-4908 GCA_031384405.1 Verrucomicrobiota bacterium
GACGACATCGCGGTGATAGAAAACTGCGCTGAGGCAGTTGAGCCTGCACAGACGGCGGCAACGACAGCCGCAAGAATTGAATACTTCTTCATAATTAGATTTGTTCTGATTGGGTTGTGAATTGAACACGACCTTTATATCCCGCTTTTAAAAAATGCACTCGCATAAATATGTAAACTTCGGAAGTTCGTCCGTGTTTTACCTGATGATGTGTTTGCATCTTGAAATGACCCCCGCACCAGACAGACGGAAGACTCCGTCTTTTTTGAGTTTATGAGTTTTGGCTTAAATCCAAATTCGTTCATCGGCATCGCCTTTCTTATTGAGGCTTGCGCAATACGGTGACGGAGCGCGGGCTTCAGCCCGCTTCGACTTCCGATTTCACGAGGGGCAAGGAATCCGCAGTCCGATTGCAGTTTTGACGTTGAAGCAGCGTTCCTATCTCCCGGTAGCCCATTTTACCCTCACCCGACTTTGATCGCACGGGGGTGGGTGCTCTCGGAGATGCTTTTTGACAACCGTTCTAATCCAACAATCCATCCAGCAATCCAGAAACAACTAGCGGATAGTCTTTAATATTAATTCACAAAGCCCGGTCAGGAAACTGACCGGGCTTTTTTGTTTCAGGTTTGTGATGGCAAGACGCAAGGCGCGAAGTTAAAGTTTCACCGATGAAACGCACGGCATCAATCACAGGAGTCGCCGACAAGATGTTGGACATGGCTGCGGAGTGTTTTGACCCCACCACACTTGCGGCACTGGCAAAGCTGCGCCTAAGTCCAAAACTTGTTGCACGCGTGGATCGCCTTGCGGAAAAGGCCAATGAGGGGTTGCTCACCGACCGCGAGCGCGCTGAGTATCAGTCTTACATCAAGACTTCTGAACTGCTGACATTGCTTCAGCTTTGCGCCCGTCAGAAACTCGGCCTCCCGATTCCCTCGGAGTAACGACGAGCGCAAGCAAGCGACTCATGGTGCGGAAGCGCGCTGGTTTCCGGTGCGAATATTGTCGCCTGCCGGATTTGCTGCCGGGGTTGATCCTGATACGGATCGCATCACACGGCTTTTCAATCCCAGACGCGACAATTGGTCACGACATTTTTCTTCGGATGATCTCCGGATACGCGGAATCACCGCAACGGGGCGGGCAACAGCGTGGTTGTTGGAGTTCAATTCCGACGAGCGGTTGAAATTGCGCCACGGCTTGAAAAATCTTGGATTGATGTGAGTTCAACCACGCTGCCGCGAGACAAAAATATTCTACATCACCAGTCCTGATCAGGAAACTGGCCGGCCTTTGTTGGAGGACAAGGCAGCGGCTCTTTCAAAATCCGAGCTGTGGCATCACTTATTTTTCACGATCACCTGCGGGCGTTCGCCTTTGCGGGCGCGGAAGATGATGGATTGTTGCGTGGATGAATCCGAAGGTGAGGAACAGCCGCAGTGAGTGTCGCGATGGAAATCAAATTTGCGCCGACGAAACCTGCCCCACAGCAACCCCGCTGCTGCGAGTGCCACGATGATGAGGGATGCGATGGTCTGCCAGTTCACGAGTGAAACATAAACGGACGCGCTCGTTTGGAAAGAGCAGTTTTATCTAGCAGGCGGCTTCGACGAATCTATGGCCAGTGTCCTGGTGAGAAGGGCGCGCTGCGTGTCCAGGTTGTCCAAGGTGCGGACGGTTTGTTGCACGACTTCCTGCGTGGAGGTCGAGGTGCGGACTCCGAGGAAAGTGGCCCCGGACTTCTCGCGCTTCGTGAGATAGTCAGTCAACGTCACGCGATATTCATCCACGAGCCGCACGTAATCGGGCGCGACACGGATGCGCGCTTGTTGCAAATCGTTTAGTTTTTCCCGGAGCGTGATGTTTTGGCGGATGGTGTCCCACTCGCGGATGACGACTTGAAGTGACACATCCGAACGTGAAGGCATGGCACCCGCCGCGATGCGGATGGCGACGCGGGCGCGGAGCAGTTCGTCCAGTTTGGAAGCGGATTCCGCGTGCGACCAGAAGTGGTGGTTGTCGCGTCCGACGAAGTAGGAGACTTGCAACGCCCACCATTTTTCGAGCGCGAGCATGTTGGGGAACTGGCTTTTGAACGAGCGCAAAAAGGCGGTCTGCCAGTTGTAGCAGGAATTTAATCCCGCGATGGTGGCGCGCAGGTTTTCTTTGCCGCCTTTGAGCTTCATCAATTCGCTCACAAACAACTGCGCGCTACGGCGGAACACTTCGCCCTCGTCGGAATCGAGCGTGTTGGGATCAGGCCAACTGAGTTGCTCGATGGTGGGCGGCGGCGCGGCGTGAAGGATGCGGCGGGCGGTTTCGAGCGGATCAGGATCGCGGACGAGAACCGTGGTCGGGCCGACGGTCAGCGTGCCGAGCCTGTTGCCGGGCGGCGGGAGAATCAATTCCGCATCACGAGAAGCGAGTAGATGTTGCGTGAGTCCTTCGGAAAGCCACGGCGGAATTTCTGCATCGTGATCGCCGGGGTTGCGATCAGCCATCTCTTGCAACACGACGCGCACGATGGAGCGGATGAAGCGCGTGCGATCCACGAGCTGCGGAACTTCGAGGCGGTAACTCCAATTTCTGCCGATGCGTTCCTTGGCGATGGTGATGTCGCCACCGACGCGGAGCGTGATGTTGACGCGCGCGGTCCAATCGCGCGTCGCATCGAGATCGGCGCAGATCGCCTGCCTGATGCGTTCGCAAGAGACGACAAGCAGCGCGGGTTCGAGTTCGAGGAGTTTGGAATCTGGGTCTGTGACGGTGCGACGTTGAGAGGTCATTGCGCCGCGCCGGTCAATGATGATGAATTGTCCCGACGCACTGCGCATGATGCCGCTGGCGTTGGCAAGCGATGTCTGCGCGGTGGTCAACGATTCTCCCGCGAGAAGAAAGAGCGAGAGAGAAAGAGTGTGTGCGAACAACCACGTTGTCCGGAGTGTGCCCGTCCCCGGGCACAGCAACAATCGCACGTAGCAATGTGTGATTTGTTTGAAAGCAGTTGAAGTGTTCACGCCGCTGCGCCCGAGGACGGGCGCACTCCGAGCCGGATTGCTTGACCAAGCTCGTGAGAGTTTTTCCATAACGTTAGCCGCGTGTCACTTTTTCGCGGCAGCCTTGGCGGGCTTGGATTCAGTCTTTGTTTCGGTTTTGGCCGCAACGCTCGCAGCCGATGCGGATTTACCGGAGTCGGAATCCTTCTTCGCCGCCTGCTTGTAGCCTTCGCTGCGGTAATCCGTGATGTAAAATCCGCTGCCCTTGAAGATGAGTCCCGCTCCTGCGCCGATCTTGCGCGAGACGCGTCCGCTGCACTTTTTCTTCTGGCGACCGACCGTCAGCGTGCATTTGGTCAACGACTTTTCAGACATGGTTTGTCTGGCGTCAAACTCTCCGCCGCACTTGCTGCATTCGTATTCGTAGGTAGGCATAACCGATGATTGAATTGTGTGAACCGAAAATTATCTGCGCTTGCGACGACCTGCCGGAGCGAAGTGATAGCCGCCATGCACGCGCACTGCGGTGGCTTTGCCGGGGAAACCTTGCGGTGCGCCGGGCTTGTCCGCTTCAAACAATGCGGTGTAGCGATAATCAAATTTCTCCATCTTCACGCGCTCGATCTTTTTCCCGATGAAACGTTCGATGGATGCGACGGGTTGCGCGTCTTCGGCGACCATGAGCGTGAAAGCGTCGCCAGAGGCTTCAGCGCGCCCGGTGCGTCCGATGCGATGGATATAATCTTCCGGGTGCAGCGGCACGTCGTAGTTGATGACGTGGCTCACGTCCGCGATGTCCAGTCCGCGCGCGGCGATGTCTGTGGCGACGAGCACCTCGAATTTGCCATCGCGGAAACCTTGCAACGCCTGCTCGCGCTCGCTCTGGGTGCGGTTGGAATGGAGGACGGCGACGGCGTGATTGCCGCGCTTGAGCGTGCCCGCCACGCGGTCGGCACCGTGTTTGGTGCGGCAGAAAATGATGACCGACTCGTATTTAACTTCTTTGAGCAACGCTTCGAGCAAATCCGTTTTCTGCACATCGGCGACGGGGTAGATGACGTGTTTGACCGTCTCTGCGGGTGAACGCCGCGCGCCGATCTCGATGGTTTCAGGATTGTGCATCGCCCAGGTGATGAGCGTTTCGATGGCGGGCGGAATGGTGGCGGAGAAGAGCGAAGTCTGACGTTTGCGCGGGCAGCGATCCAAGATGCGGCGCACGTCCGGGAGGAAACCCATGTCCAACATGCGATCCGCCTCGTCGAGCACGAGATGCTGGACGTGATCGAGTTTGCAATTGCCTTGTTCGATGTGATCGAGCAGACGACCGGGAGTGGCGACGATGACATCCACGCCGGTTTTGAGTGCTTCGTTTTGTTTGCCATAACCGACGCCGCCGAAGACGACCGCGACGCGCAAGTCTGTGAAGCGCGCGAAATCCCGGATCGCTGTCTCGACCTGCGCGGCGAGTTCGCGGGTGGGTTCGAGGACGAGCAGGCGGGTTTGAGGTTGATGAGAATCGAGTTTGGAAAGGATGGGCAACGCGAACGCGGCGGTCTTGCCCGTGCCAGTTTGCGCGCTGCCGATGACGTCGCGCCCTTCGACGATGAGCGGTATGGCGCGGAGCTGGATGGGCGTGGGATCCACGTACCCCATCGCTTTGACGCCTTCGAGGAGTTTGGGAGACAGACCTAATTTACTAAACGGCATGGGACGATGCTGGCAGGAATCCCGGCGGATGTCGAAGCGGAAGTTCGAGCGTCAATTACGACGGGCGCGTCTTGAAACTGCCCCCGGAGCGCGGCTGTGTCGAAGACCAGCCGCAGCAAGGTGATTTGCGATGAAGCGATGGACTGACCCGTGCGCCTAGATGTTTTCCATCTGCTGCGGCTGGTCGAGGACGACACAGCCG
>JANNAO010000189.1:0-3842 GCA_031384405.1 Verrucomicrobiota bacterium
TCCTCAACCAACTCCGCCGCGACACCCGCTGTCAGTCCGGCATCAAGGGCAAACAACTCAACGCTTCTTGGGACCATGCCTACCTCCAATCCCTTCTCGGCTTTTAGTGCGTAGGCCCTGATCGGTATCTGAATATATCCGAGATGGCGCAAGATTAGTGAATGTTGTGCAGACGTTTTTTGTCCCTGTGAATCACTTTCTAAGGGATGTAAATCGCAAACTAAGGGATGCTTTTGCGAAACGCATGGAAGGGAATCGCGTTTACATGGAAGGGAAAGCCAAACACATGGATGTGGACGCGTGGCAAAAACCGATTTCTCGCGGTGTGCTACAACCGGTGGGGGCTTGATGCTGAAAAAATTGTGGTCATCGGTTTTTATCTCAAACAACCAAGGTCGCCTCGACCAAAACTCCGGGAATCCATTCATCCAAAAATCCAGCTATCCGGTTGCTCTGCGTTTGAAATGTATGGCAGCGCGAATGCTTGTTAAGGAATCACGATCGGATCTAACTGCACACATCTCTGTGAGATGTTTCTTCGCGGCTTTCCTTATGTGTTCGGGAAGTACATACGGGAAACATCAGTTCACAAAAGAAAGAGAATAGTTATGGCAGTTATCAATCATCGCGTCTCCATGCAGTTCGTTCAAACCCCGGATAGTCAGTTGGTGGAACTCTCCAATGTCACCATCACGGGGATGAGCGTTCCAGTGTTTGCAGCCGCACCCATCACCACCGCCGCAATGACGGCACTCCAAACGGACTTCGTGCAGAAGTTGGCCGCTGCTCGGAACGGCGGGCGCGTAGAAATCGCCGAGAAGAACGTGTCGCGCACGGCACTCATCGCCGCGTTGCGTCAGAACGCGATCTTTGTGCAGATGATCGCAGAAACGGATCTGCCGTTGTTGTTGGCTTCCGGATTCAAGGCCGTGAGCACCAATCGCACTTCGGGTCCGTTGACCAAACCTGTCATCACCAACGTGGATAATTTCCAAAGCACGGTGTTGATGATCGGTGCGGATGCGGATTCGCGTTCACGAGCGCAAGAGTTGCGTTATCGCTCGGGCGCGGGTGAATTCAAGAGCGGCGGTGTACACACCAAAGCCAAGCGGATGTTGTTGGAAAACCAAATCCCCGGTACCACCGTAGAAGTGCAAACGCGCAGCGTGGGCGGCACCACGGGTTACTCGGATTGGAGTGATCCTGTCTCGCACATGGCGACGTAACCGCAGTGTGGTATTCACTCATCGAATACGCAATTCAAGGGACGCATCTAGTGCGTCCCTTTTTTATTGAACTTGCCGCAGCCATGGCCTCCGTGCGTGGGCGGTTTCTGTCAATTGAGGGAAACGATTCGACAAAACCCGTCGCCCGCCCCTAATCTGTCGGCGCGATGAAGATTCTCTTCCTCAACGGCCCCAATCTAAACCTCCTCGGCCAGCGCGAGCCGCAGGTTTATGGCAAAACCACCTTGGCTGACATCGAGGCGATGGTTCGCAACCACGCCGCCACTCGCGGTGCGACCGTTGACTTCCGCCAGACCAATCTCGAAGGCGAACTCGTCGGCTGGATTCAAAGCGCGAAGGGTGTGTTCGATGTCATCGTCTTGAACGCCGCTGCTTACACTCACACGAGCATTGCGCTCCGAGACTCGATTGCGGCAACCGGTATTCCCACCGTCGAAATCCACCTCTCGAATATCCATGCACGGGAAGAATTTCGTCACAAGTCGCTCATCGCAGGAGTTTGTCGGGGGCAAATCGCGGGGTTCGGAGCGAATTCCTATATTCTAGGACTCGAAGCAGCCATTAACATTACCGAAAAAGCCAAATAGGTTTTGGTTCGTGATTAAGTCAGAAAGCTGCGGAGCGGTTGAGGCGGGCTTTCGGGGATTAAGTGTTGACGGTTTTGACCCGAGTCTCTACGCTCCGCACCAGTCTGAGTAGTGACGTAAGCAGGGTCAAAGTTCGGCTTCTGCTTTTTTTGTTCAAACGACAAAACGCCGGGATTCAAGCCGGTTTAACAACTTTAACGATTAGAAACTGTGGATCTCAAAGATATTAAGGCCGTCATTGACTTGATGAAGAAAAACTCCATTTGGGAGTTCGAGTTGGAAAAACAGGATTTCAAGATCCGCCTCAAGCGGGGAGTGGGTGGCAATGTCATCCAATCTGAAGATGGCGGCCAACAGATGAACGCTTACGCCCCGATGTCCGCTGCATTACCCTCAACGGCGACTTCTGCCGCGACCGCAGCTCCAGTTGCAGCCGCATCCAACGAAGTTGACATCAAGTCCCCCATGATCGGGACATTTTATCGCGCGCCTTCGCCCGACGCCGCCGCTTATGTGGAAATCGGCACGGAAGTGAACCCGGACACCGTGGTTTGCATCATCGAAGCCATGAAAGTCATGAACGAAATCAAAGCCGAGGCCAAAGGCGTGATCACCCAGATATTAGTTGAGGGCGCGAAGCCCGTGGAGTTCGGCCAACCGTTGTTCAAGATTCGTCCGACCTAAGCTTAGTTGCCTGCGGATTCAACCCCGCTCAACCACCAGCCCCGCATGTTTGAGAAAATTCTCGTAGCCAACCGTGGCGAAATCGCAGTCCGCATCATCCGCGCGGCCAAGGAAATGAACATCCGCACCGTGGCGGTCTATTCCGAGGCAGACGCCAACTCCATGCACGTCCAGATCGCTGACGAAGCCATCTGCATCGGCAAATCTCCCTCCAACGAAAGTTACCTGCGAATTGATCGCATCATCAGCGCGGCGGAAATCGCCGACGTGGACGCGATCCATCCCGGGTACGGCTTCCTCTCCGAGAACGCCCACTTCGCCGACGTTTGCGAAAGCTGCAACATCCGCTTCATCGGCCCCAGTTCCCGTGCGATGAATGCACTCGAAGACAAAGCCGTCAGCCGCAACCTCGCCAAAAAAGCCGGCGTCCCGACGCCTCCCGGTTCGGATGGCATTGTTGAAAACGAAAAGGACGCACTCGTTGTCGCCAAGAGAATCGGCTACCCGGTGATGATCAAAGCCGTGGCCGGCGGCGGCGGACGCGGGATGCGCGTGGCGCACAATGATATTTCGCTGGTGAAGGGCTACCACACCGCCCGCACCGAGGCGGACAAATGTTTCGGCAACTCCGCAGTCTATATTGAAAAGTTCATCGAGAACCCTCACCACATCGAGTTCCAGATTCTCGGCGACAATCGCGGCAACATCATCCATCTCGGCGAACGCGATTGCTCCGTGCAGCGGCGCAATCAGAAAGTTGTTGAAGAAACACCATCGCCGCTCATCGAAAACAAGTTTCCCAAACTCCGCAAAGAGATGGGCAAAGCCGCCATCCGCATCGCCGAAGCCGCGCATTACACCAATGCCGGCACGGTGGAATTCGTGGTGGATGACAAGGGCAATTATTACTTCCTCGAAGTCAACAAACGCATCCAGGTGGAACATCCCATCACGGAAGAAGTCACCGGCATTGACCTCGTGCGGATGCAAATCCTCATCGCGTCCGGCGAGCAATTGAAGATGTCGCAGAGCGACGTTCAATTCAAAGGCCACGCCATTGAATGTCGCATCAACGCGGAAGACCCCTTCGACGAATTCCGTCCCAGCCCCGGTCGCATCGAGATGTATTACCAACCCGGCGGACGCGGCACGCGCGTGGATACTCACGCTTACGCCGGATACACCATCCCGCCGCACTACGACTCGATGATCGGCAAGCTCATCACCTACGGCAAAGATCGTCGCGAGGCGATGGACAAAATGAGCCGCGCGCTGGGCGAATACCTGATCACCGGAGTCAAAACCACCATTTCATTCCAGCAAG
>JANNAO010000199.1:0-9156 GCA_031384405.1 Verrucomicrobiota bacterium
CTCGACTTGTTTGGTGTGAATTCGAGGACGAGAACGACGACGAGGACGATTCTCCATTATGCTCGACACTTTTAATCACACCTCGCGTCCCGAACTTGCCTTGCCCGTTTCCCTCCCTGATACTCGCGCCGTGAATGACCCGGTCACACAATTGACCAACGACCTCATCGCCTCCTACGCCCGCGCAGGTGGCATCAATCATTTGGACGGCAAAAATCTTCCCTCCAAGAGTGCCGTCACTTCCATCACCAAGGATTTGTTGCGCCTGCTCTTCCCCGGTTTCTTCGATGAGAAATTGATCCACTCATCCGAGATCAAGGTGGAGACGGCGGCGTTGTTGGACTCGATCCTCGGCAATCTCGAAGACGAAATCCGCAAGAGCCTCGAATACAATCCGCCTGCCGATCTCGCGAAGAAGGACATTTCACGCGTCGCGCATGAGATCACGCTGGAGTTCCTCGGCAGCCTCCCGCGCATCCGGGAAATTCTTCAGACAGACACGGACGCTGCGTTCAATGGTGATCCCGCTGCGCTCAGTCGCGAAGAGATCATCGTGGCGTATCCATTCATCGAAGCCATCGCCGTGCAACGTCTCGCTCACGAGCTTTATCTCAAGAACGTACCACTCGTTCCGCGCATCATGAGCGAGTGGGCGCATGGACGTTCGGGAATGGACCTGCATCCGGGCGCGAAGATCGGCACGCACTTCTTCGTGGATCACTGCACGGGCACAGTTGTCGGCGAGACAGCCATCATCGGGAATCATGTGAAGATGTATCACGGGGTCACACTCGGCGCGCGGAGCACTTCCGGCGGACAACAACTGCGCGGGAAGAAACGTCATCCCACGATTGAGGATCGCGTCACGATCTATCCCGGTGCGACGATTCTCGGCGGTGAAACCGTCATCGGCACGGGCAGCACCATCGGCGGCAACGTGTTCATCATGGACAGCGTCGCACCGCACTCGCTCGTCGTTTATGACGGTCTGGACATGCGGGTGTTGAACAAGGGAGAGAAGAAGACGTCGGTGGATTTTCAGATATGAAAACCTGGAATGGGTGAAGAAGCCGGATTGAATAAGGAAGGCAGGAAACCAAGAGGTCTGACGCTTTCGATTCCTGGTTTCCTGGTTTCCTTATTAATCAATCCCCGCGTTCAATACGCACATTCCAATTCCACCACTTCACCGCACGCGCATTGGATATGGATGTGCGTCACCTGATCGCCGTTGCGTTTGAGTGTGACCACGGGTTTGGATTTGGCGTGAACGTGGGTCGTTGAGCCTGAGACGGGCGTGGTGGTGGGCGATGCCTGCCCCGGCATCAGAGCGGCAAATCCCGCTGCTGCTGCCGCGTTGTCTCTCGCCGGATGAGCGGCAGAAGCTGACGGGCTGGCCGCGCCATTCGCGCCGGAGCTTCCGCCGCTTTTCAAAAATGGTACAAAGTCGGAAGGCATCGTGATTATCGGTTACCAGATTTGACCTTCAATAAAACCGCCACGCGCCGATTGCTCTCGCTCGTGGGTTCGAGATTCGGCATCGGCTGCGTGTCTGCAAACCCAGCCACCTTGCGGATCTGCGTGGAAATAACATCGTGCTCCACGAGCTTTCGGCGGGATGAGTTTGCTCGATCCGCACTCAAGTCCCAAGGCCCGCGAACGCCATCAGTGTAAGTGCAGCCTTTTTCCGTGTGGCCTTCCAGCTCCACGATGAAGTTGTTGGTGAACCGTGAAATCTGCCATGCCAACGTGGTAAAAATCCACGTCCCATACTGCGTGAACTCCGCCGATGCTGGCTCAAAAATCGGCTTGTTGTTCCGATCAAACACGCTGATGCGCATCCCGTCCGGTGTGATCTCCAATTCAAGTGGATTTTGTTCAGCCGACTCAGGATTGGAGTGCAACATCGCCGTCAAATCTTCAGCCAGTTTGCGGAGCATGTTCAATTCGACGGCGGACGCGGAATCAAAATTACCGCTCCGCGCCATCACAGTCATCGTTTCCTTGTCGGCGGGGATGATGCCGGTGGATTGTTTGGTGAGCGAGTTGAAGGGATTACGGAACGAGCGTTCCACGGCTTCCTTGACCTTTTGATCCTGCGACACAAGCCACAGCACGAGGAAGAGTGCCATCATCGCCGTGACGAAGTCGGCGTAAGCCACCTTCCAAGCGCCACCGTGATGTCCGTGACCTTTTTTCTTAGCCATAACTCAATTCAAAATTAAAAATGTAAAATTAAAAAAAGACCGTTCGAGCGGTATCGCCCCATTTTTCATTTTTAATTTATAATTTTGCATTACCTCACGTCACTTGGCGGCCACGGCTTCCTTCAACATCTTCTCCATCTCATCCGCGCCGGGCTTTACGTCACTCGTCAAACCGCGCCGCGCCACTTCGATGGCCATGATCGGCGCCATGCCGTTGGCGAAACCCACCACGGCATTGGCAATGGTGCGGAAGAAAGCGATCTCCGAACCGCCCACAAACGTCATGTTGACGCAGAGAGGATTCAAGAATCCGTAGGAGATCAAGATGCCCAGGAACGTTCCGACGAGAGCGTGTGCGACGGAGACCCCGATCTGTTCGACAGGTCCAGCGATGGCACCCATCGTGATCACGATGCCCAAGACGGCGGCGACAATCCCGAATCCCGGCATCGCGTCCGCCGCTTTCGTGAGCACATCAATCGGCTTGTGATGCTCGTCTTCCATTGTGTCGAGTTCCGTGTCGAGCAGGAGTTTCAACTGATCCGGCTTCACCTTGCCGTCAATGATGGGCTTCAATCCGCCGCAAAGGATCGCCATTGCGTGATGATCTTTGACCAGCCCCGGATACTTGGAAAAAATACTGCTCGTGTCGGGCGTCAGGACGTGTTCTTCCAATGCGATCATGCCGTTGCGCCGACCGAGCATGAACAATTCATAAAGCGCCTTGAACAAATCTTCGTAAGCTTTCTTTCCGTAAGGACTGCCTTTCAACGTGCCTAGCATCTGTTTGACCAACGCCATAATGATGTGCTTCGGTGCCATGATGACAATCGCACCCGCTGCGGATCCGCAAATGACGACGTATTCCGAGATGACGATCAAATGGCCGGGATGACCGCCGGCCATCATGAAGCCGCCAAGAACTGCGCCGAGAACTATGAGACTACCTATGATGACAATCATACTGCTTTAAGGGTTTTCTGTTTTTTAATGTCCGCATTGTCCTGTTGTTTCAGGAAGGAGCGGATGGCGAGAATGGCCTGCGAGTGAATCTGGCAGATGCGCGACTCCGTCACGCCGAACGCCTCGGCGATTTCGCGCAAACGCAGGTCTTCAAAATAATAAAGCGCGAGAACTTTGCGCTGCATCTCCGGCAATTGTTTGATGCGCTCGGCGATGATCGCTGCCATCTCGCGCTTTACCGTGTTGTCCAACGGATCGGGTTGTGAATCATCGGCGATGCGATCATGGCGACTCTCTTCTTCATCCTCATTCACCGGGGAGGCGTCCAGACACACAAACGTCGCCGGGCGTATCTCCTCGAGCAGCTCCTGATATTCGTCCAGGGAAAGATTCAACGCCTTCGACACCTCTTCATCCACAGCCGGACGACCCAGCTTCTGTTCCAACTCCTGCATCACGGCCTGCACCTTGCGCGCTTTGTCGTGAATGGAACGCGGCACCCAGTCGAGCCGTCGCAACTCATCAAAGATCGCTCCACGGATCCGAACGCGAGCATACGATTCAAATGTGCTGCCGCCTTGGGGATCAAAATTTCTAACTGCATTCAACAATCCCACGAGGCCGGAGCTGTAAAGATCATCCTGATCCACGTGCGATGGCATGCTCATGGCCAGACGCCCCACGACCTGACGCACGAGTACGAGGTGTTGCTGCACGAGGTCGTTTTCATCGCTGCTGCCTTGCGCGACGCAGCCGTAGAGATGCGACAAATCCTTCACCGGAATTCTTATCTTCGGCGGAGGCGGTAGCGTTGGAGCTTCAGTGGACATTTAGTTCAATTCATTTAATCACAGCCGTGGGGCTGGATTGTTTTTCGGCGGCCTTGGCCGCCAGGCTGTCTCTCAATCCGCTCAACCACACACGACCCCACCAGCGGAACAACAAACCGGAAATCAACGCGGTGACACACGCGCGCAAAAAGATCGCGGGCCAGGAAACTTCCTTCACATAGCCCGTGACGACACCGATCCCGAATCCCATCAACCCGCCCATGATCATCATTTTTTTCATTCTCAATTGATCCCGATACTCCGTTTAGCAAGCCATCTGCCATCACGCTGTTTGTCTTGTGTTTGCAGCCGATTCACGCGTTTTGCACGGAAACTGATGCGAAAAAAGTTGTTCCGCCGTCGCCGCGATGAAGTCACCCGGAATATTTTGCCCACTGCTCAGGTGACGCACTGGGCAATTTGTTCCTAGTGCCAGATTCCACACCTTGCCCCAGCGCGACTCCTCATCCAGATGCGTCACGATCAGGTCGGTGATGGGCAACTTGGAGAACGCCCGCACCTGCGCCAGCAATAGAGCCGTCTCATACGCGCCGTTCACCACCAGATGCACCTGCGCGTCCGGCAATGAAGCGATGCGTTGGGCGAGTTGAGCCAAAGCGTTCGCGTCTGAATGATTCACACCCGGCAAATCCACGAACAACACCTCCGCCTCCGGCAATTCCCCGTTCACGGGCGCGAACCGTTCCACCGTCACGCCGAGAATCTCACCGAACACACTGAGCGATTCCGCCGTGTTCGCCACAACTCCATCGAGCCGCCACACCGCCGTGGTGCGACCTTCCACGAGCGCGACCTGCGCGAGCCATTTGCAAAGTGCCGTGGTCTTGCCCGCGCCCGGCACGCCGATGAACACATGCGTTCCGGTGACTTTGTTTGGAGAATCCTTCCAGCGCGATGAGAGAGCTTGCTCGGCGAGATAAATTTCTTCTGCGATAGAGATCGGCGCGGCATCGCCGTGCTTCTCACACAGTTCAGCCACGATGCTTTCCGCGTGCGCTGGCAACAAACCGGTCTGCTCCAGCAACGAACCAACGCGCCAATCGCCCGTGGTTTCAATCGGCTCGTCCTCGTTCTCGTCCTTCGTCCTCGTCCTCGGCTTCTCCGAAAAATTCGAGGACGGCAACGAGGCCGAAACAGACGAAGCCAAATTCTCCCGCATCTCCGCCATCTCCGCGCGCAACGAAGCCAACGCGCTCACCTGAACTTCATCCAAAACGGGCGCAGCAGCCGCGACGGGCACGGCAATTTTCTCCGGCACATGCGCCAACACTTCGATGCGCGGGTTCTGCCACAATCGCGCCAAACCTTCCGCGGGCAGGCGACGCACATTCAGCACGACGGCTTCAGGGCCGAGCGTCTCGCGGATTTGCGACACAGCATCGGCGACCGATTCAGCGAGGTAGGTGTGGATTTGCATGGCGTGAATTTGGTTAAAGCGAACGTGAACCACTCCCGCCGATCAGCGCAGGCAGAACGAATGCGTTGTCGGCGAATACGCCGGTCAAATCCCACTTGCGCGTGCAGGTGCCGAAATTTTCGCCCGGCCAAAAATTCCCGCGCCGAACCGGGCGGCGCGTGTCGGTGACGATCGGAACTTCCAACGGCACGGACACGCTGTCTGTGAACTTCGTCGGGATGTTTGTTTGTGTTTTCATAATTCAACTTTCGTTATTCGGGAGACTGAACCATGGCGGCACTTTGAATTTCGATGCGCGCGGGGACTTCGGCGTAGGACAACACGGAGAGATCGGCGAACGTGCTTTCAAAGAAGCGACGGAACGCGAGACGTATCTGTGGCGCGCAAAGGACGAGCGGTTGTTGTCCGTCCGCCAGAAGCTTCTGGATGTGGCGAGAGAGGACGTTCATCACATGCTGCGCGAGTTTCGGATCGAGCAAGAGCGCGATCTCGGTCGGCGATTGGCGCACGCCTTGAGCGATCTGTTGCTCCAGTTTCGGATCAAGAGTGATGGCGCGAATCTGGCCGCCTTCGGATTGGAACGGCTTGACCAGTTGAACGCCCAACGCGCGGCGGGCGTGTTCGGAAAGCTCGTCTGGATTCTTGGTGACGCCCGCGTGGTCGCTGACTTTTTCCAAGATGCCGGACAGATTGCGGATCGAGATTCCCTCGGCGAGCAAGTTCTGAAGGACACGCTGCACCTGGCCGACATTGAGTTGCGCGGGGATGAGTTCGTTCACCACGGTCGGATGCGTTTGCTTGAGATTATCGAGCAGGATTTGAACATCCTGACGGCTGAGAATTTCGTGCGCGTTGCGGCGGACGATTTCGGAAAGATGCGTGACCATCACAGACGGCGCGTCCACCACGGTGTAACCCGCAGCTTCCGCAGACTTGCGTTCCACGTCAGTGATCCACGTCGCGGGCAATTGGAACACGGGCTCAACCGTAGGGATTCCCTTGAGCGTCACCTTGCTGTTCGTAGCGTTCATCGCGAGCCAGTAACCGGGCATCAAGTTGCCTTGCGCGATGACTTGGCCTTTGAGCAGGAAGCGATATTCGTTCGCGCCCATCTGCAAATTATCGCGCAAGCGGATTGGCGGAATCACCACGCCCATCTCCGTCGCAAAAGTTCTGCGTACGCCGGTGACGCGTTCGAGCAGGTCGCCGTTCTTCCGAGTGTCGGCAAGATTCACGAGTCCGTAGCCGAGTTCGATCTGGAGCGCATCCACGGAGAGGAGTGATTCAATCTTCTCGCCTGCGCTGCCGGTGGCGGGAGTCGCGGGAACAGGTTTGCCATCCTTGCCGAGAGCTGGAGTTGCAGCGGCGGCTTTTGTGACGGCGACGCGTTTCTTCATTTCACGAGCCATGAATCCGCTGATGCCCGCCAGCACCAGGAACGGCAGCATGGGCAATCCCGGCATGATGGCGAACACGACCAACATCCCGGTGAGAATCTGAAGTGCGCGCGGATAGAACAGGAGTTGTTTGCCGAGTTCTGCGCCAAGACTGTTCTTGGACGCAGCGCGCGTGACCAACATACCGGCGGCCATCGAGACGATGAGCGCGGGAATCTGCGAGACGAGACCGTCACCGATGGAGAGCAGCGTGAAGCGTTGGAGGGATTCGGTCATCGTCATTCCCATTTGCATGATGCCGATGGCGAAGCCGCCGAGAATGTTGATGAGCGTGATCAACACAGCCGCGATGGCGTCGCCGCGAACGAACTTGCTCGCACCGTCCATCGCGCCGTAGAAGTCCGCCTCCTGTTCCACCTTGCGGCGGCGTGCGCGAGCTTGTTCATCGGTGATGACACCCGCACTGAGTTCGGCATCAATCGCCATCTGTTTGCCGGGCAGCGCGTCCAACGTGAACCGCGCCGCGACTTCCGCGATGCGTCCCGCGCCCTTGGTGATGACGATGAAATTGATGAGGACGAGGATGAGGAAGATGACCAACCCGACGACGTAATTGCCGCGCACGACGAAGTTGCCGAACGCTTCGATGATGTGACCAGCGTAACCATCCAACAGAATCAAGCGAGTGGACGCCACGTTCAACGCGAGACGGAAAAGCGTTATGCACAACAGCAACGTCGGAAAGACAGTGAAGTCCGACGCGTCTTCGACATAAAGGATCACCAGCAATATCAACAGCGAGAGAGCGATGCTGACGGCGAGAAAAAAATCGAGCGCGATGGGCGGCACGGGCACGATCAACAACATCACTGTGCCGAACAGTCCGAGGATGAGCCAGAGATCGCCTTGGCGCAGATATTTTCCCAGGCTGAATTTGCCGGAGACTGGATTGATGGTGGTGGATGTGGACATGAGTTAGACGTGGTTTTGCTCGGCGTAATAGCGGTAGCGGTTGACGCGATAGACGTAGGCCAGGACTTCCGCGACGGCGGAGAACAGTTGCGCGGGGATTTCGCCGCCGACCTTGCCGTACTTGAACATCATCCGCGCGAGCGGCTTGTTCTCGATGATGGGAATCTGATTCTTCGTGGCGATCTCGCGGATGCGAAGCGCATTCAAGCGTGTGCCCTTGGCGACGATCTTCGGGGCTTTCATCGTCTTGCGGTCGTAGCGCAACGCCACGGCGAAGTGAGTCGGATTTGTGACGATGACGTCCGCCTTCGGAACATCCTGCAACATCTGGCGCACGGTCTTGGCGGCGCGACGACGACGCTGGCGCGCTTTCATCTGAGGATTGCCTTCGGAGTTTTTCATTTCCTCCTTCACCTCCTGCTTCGTCATCATCATGTCCTTGTTCGTCTTCCAGAACTGGTAGCCGTAATCGAGCGCAGCGATCGCCGCGAGATACGTCACCACGCGCCACGTGATGCCGAGCGAAGCGTCAGCGATGAAAGCTCCGATGCGTGAAACGGGAACTGCCGTGTAAAAAATCGGATCGTTCAACAGCGTCTTCACCTGCGAATAAGTCAACGCAGCGACCACGCTGAGTTTCAGGATCGAAATGCCCGTCGGCACAAGTGCCTTGGTGGAGAAGACGCGCTTGAAACCTTCCACAGGATTCAGCCGCTCCCATTTCGGGTCGAGCGCTTCGGATGCGGTCTGAAAACGATTTTGGATCGCGCCCGCGATCAATCCACCCGCCATCGTGCCGACGAGGATCGGCCCCGCGCAGGCGGCGAACATCAGCGCGGCATCAATTCCGTAACCGGGCATGGCTTTGAGCGTGATCGGGATGTCGTGCAGATGACCGAGCATGAAGGTTTGAACACTGACGAAGCGTTGCCACAAATCCGGGCCCACAAATTTCAGAGCGAGCAATGCACCCACGAGAACGAACACGGTCTGCACCTCCGCGCTGCGGGGGAATTGGCCCTGCTTGATGGCCTCTTCCAGCCGCCTTGGCGTGGCTTGCTCCGTTTTTTCGCCTGCTTGATTTTCAGCCATGATGGTTAGTTAACCCAATTGAGACGGGTTCTCTTGATCGTCCTCGTCCTCGTTCTCGTTCTCGACTTTCCAAATCCGTTCGAGGACGAGGACGATGTGACCGAGGCGGGTTTCATCAGCTTGCTCCTCCGGCCAGTCGCGCCACGTTCAGCATGTCCTCGGGCAGGCGGCGCAGATAATTCGCGATGTGCTGCCCCATGAACGTGCAGGTGAGTCCGAACGAAATCAGTCCGAGCAACGTGCGGACGGGAAAACTT
>JANNAO010000201.1:0-2111 GCA_031384405.1 Verrucomicrobiota bacterium
TGACCCACAGCGCGGTGCGGCCGCGACTTAGATTCTTCAACCCTTCGATCACTATGCGTTCATTGGCTTCATCCAGACCGGTCGTGGGTTCATCGAACAGCAGCAACGATGCGTTACGGATCGCCGCGCGGGCGATGGCGAGCAGATGGTGTGCGGCGAATTCCGCTCCATCGAACTCGACGGTGGCTTTAATTCGTTGCCGCAATTCGGGTCGCGACGAAGCGATGGCACATTCGACTTCTGCGCGCAGCCGGGCTGGAGAGAGTTCTCCGGGCAACACGTAACGCAACAGGCCAAGTTGCGCGAAAGCTTCGGCACGGACGAGTTGTTTGCGGCGCGGATGCACCCTCGGCACACAGATGACCAGCGCGCCGACAGCAAGGGTTTGCGTGATGGTGTTGTAACCGCCCATGCACACGACGGCTGACGCGGCGGTGTACCAGTGGTTCAGTCCGGGCACGAACGTATGCAGCGCGATGCCGTGCGTTTGCGCGAGTTTTTCCAGTTCGGAATGTTCACCGCCACCCATCATCGGCCCCGTCACGGCGACCGCGCGCCAGGGCGCACCGATGGACGCGTGAAGAAAATTTCTCAAGAGATGAAAACCATCCTCACCGCCGCCAACGGTTGCGATGACGAGCGGATTTAGTGGGACAGGCATCCTGCCTGTCTGAACCGAGGGCGTCTCGCCCGATGTTCTGGTTGGATTTGAGGTTTGAAACTCGGGCGAGACGCCCTGGGTGGACAGGCAAGATGCCTGTCCCACTACCGGGTTGGTGACGTAGCCGGAGTAGTGCGTGCGCTTGCGGAGGGCGGAAGGAAAATCATACGCAGCAGCGGTGTTGAAGATTTTCTCCTGGCCATAAACGAGCACGGAGTCGTAGTGCGCCGGGATCGCGGCGGGTAGATTGTGCGGCGTCCATTCGGCGCGGACGGTTTCGGGATCGTCGAGGATGTCGCGCAAGCCGAGCACGGCTTTGCCGCCGAGCTTGCGAATGGCGGCGAGCGCGTCCTTGAGTTCACCTCCCGCGCCAAACGGATGCTTGTCCACCAGCAACACGTCCGGGCGGAAGGATTCGAGCGCGCTCAACAACAAACGCGAACGCAGGTGACGAACATCTTCAGGCGGCACGTCCATGTAACGGGAGGCGTAGGATTCGTTGGCGAGCTTGCGCAGGCCGGGCAGCTTGAGTACCTCCACGCGATCCTGCACGCCGAGCCGCGTCACGTCGTCCGAACCCGTGGCGAGCAGGACGGAGGCGCGGGGCGCGAGATCGGTGAGTGCGCGGGCGATGGCAATGTTGCGGCAGGTGTGGCCCAGACCGAAACCGTCGTGAGAGTAAAAGAGAAAACGCATACGGCCTCCTCAATGAATCCAGACGCGGAAGAAACGCGGACTGGCGGTGGAGTTGTTGGTGTAAGTGAGTGGCGTGCCGGTGCCGTTCAACGTGGTCTGCAATTGCCAGACCGGCGCGGCGAGGTTGGTTGTCGCGAGAACGTCGTAGAGTTTTCCTGTCGCGCTCGGGAACGAGAAACGGAATTGACCGTTGACGCGTGACGGCGTGAGTGTGAGTCCCGGCGCAACGCCGAGTTGATTGCTGCCGCCGGGCAGAACGGTGATCGTGCCGACCACTGTGCCTGTGCCTTTGAGCGTGGCGTTGGATGAAATCACAAGCCCATTGACGAACGAGTGCGTGCCGCCGTCGAGTTGGAACGTGGCGGATTGCGAACCATTGCCCACCACGAACGCTGCGCCGTTCGCAACCGTGGTGGCTTGCGTGACGACGAGCGTGCCGGAACTGAACTGTATTTGCGCTGTCGGGCTGGTGGCGAGCAATTGTCCGGTGGTGACCGAGCCGCCGCGCAGTTGCAACGTGCCCGGAGCCGTGTTGCTCGCGGCGATGATGATGGTTTGAACGTGTGCAACTCCGTTGGAAAAAATCGCCGTGCCTGTGCCTTCGCGCCCGACGTAGAGCGTGCTGCCAGCCATGTTCAACGTGCCGCCGGAAACTTCGAGCATGCCTTGTGCGGTGGCGAAACGACCGAGCGACAGACTGCCAGGCTGCATCACACCGCCACGGACGTTGACGCGGCCAACGGCATTCGCGCCG
>JANNAO010000216.1:0-3153 GCA_031384405.1 Verrucomicrobiota bacterium
TGAATGTTTCATCACTTGTTTTCCTCCATTCCATTCAGCACCAGCCCACTCACCTGCAACCCCAACGACAGATTCGCTCCGTCCTTATCCCGCGACGTGATCTCCACCGACTCGATCTTCAACGCCATCGCGTCCCGCTCCACGTTGAACAAAAACTTTGCCAACGTGCCCACCGTTCCCGCCGCATCCACGCGACACTGCAAGGTTTGATACGCCTCGTCGCGCTCTTGTTTCCACTGCGGCGTGATCGAGTTCACGCTGATACGCGCGTCTTGCGACCACTTGTCAAACGCACCCAAAACTTTTTGCTCTGCCTCGGAATTATTGTTCGGTAACGCGTTGGTCTGCATCTGCGACCAGCGCGAGGTGAGCGCGTCGGCGCGCTTCAACAGCTTCTCGCCGTCATCCACCTGCGTTCGCAATCCGGCGATCCGCACCGACCGCGCCTTCCACGAATTGACCAGCGGTGTGAAGACCAGCGCGTCCGCGATCAATAATCCAAACGCCCCGCCCGCCACGATGATGAGCAACTGCTGACGATTTTTAATTTGCATGTGCGCCTCCTTCCACCCAGCGGAAATCAAACGTGAACTGCATCGGCGACTTGCCCTGGATGCGGTTCAGCTTCATGTCCGCGACATTGCCCGACTTTGAAAGATTCTTCTGCACCGCGAGCAGCGAGTTCATGTCCTTCGCCGTGCCGGTGCAGGTGACGAGGTTCGCCTCGCGTATCTCAATCGTCTTCGCCGTCACCACGCCATCTTCGGGAAACGCCAACGTGAGTTGTTTCAAAATGCTCAGGCTGCGCGCGGATTCATCGAACCACGGACGATACTGTTTGATCTTCGCCTGCGTGGATTCCAGTTCAGTGACGCGCGCCTTCATGTCCGTCCAACGCGATTGGTAATGCCACAAAATAATCTGCTGGATGAGAAACGCCGCCAGCACCACGCCCACCGCGCCGCCCGTGATCAAGCCGACCTTGCGCAACTTGCCCGTGCCGTAACGCGACATCATCTGCTGCCACTGCGAAACCTTCGGCGGCAGAAAATCAAACGTCGCCGCGCGCCCCGCCAGTTTTTCCGCCGCCAGACTGAACGCACCCGAAACCGGCGCATCCATTGGCATGACCAAGCCAAATAATTTCGCCTCGTAACGATTCGCCACGTCCACGGACAGATTCATCGCACCGAGACGACGCTGGAATTCAACCGCCAGTTCCTGCGCCAGTTCGCGCGGCCCAAACACGCAGACAACTCGCAGCACCCCACGCACCGTCACCGGCAGTTGCCCCAGCGTGATGCGAAGTTCCCGCGCGACCACATCCGTGTGCAGCGTGTGTCGTCCGCCGGTGTTTTCAATCGCACCTTCCAGCGAACGCAACACCAACACGCCGCCGCCGCTCGAAATCTGCAAGCCCACATGACTCTCGCCAATCATCAACGCCAGTGCCGTGTCTGTGGCGGGACTTTGCAACGCCGCGATACCGAGTGAAAAACTTTCCGGCTTCAATCCCGCCGCGCGCAACGCCGCTTCCAACGCCACGATGTGGCCGCGTGGCATTCCGATAAATGTGGCCTGCTCCTCGCCGCCCGCGATTTTGCAACGCGACGTCGCGGTGACCAGCGTGGCGACATCGCACGGAAAACTGCGCTCGGCTTCGAGTTGAAGGAAACTTGCGGCGTCCGCCTCGGCCAGTTGCGGAACTTTCGCGTGAGCGACCAACGCCCACTTGAGCGGCAAGGCAACAACACAGCGACGCTCTCGGATTTCCGCCGCGTCTAGGTGATTGCGAATTTCGCGCCCGACGAGTTCCGTCGCCGCTGTCAACGGATCCAGCGTCAACGTGACAGCAAAACTCCCGGCGATTTGCAGCGCATCGCCCGAACGCTTGAGCCACACGCCTTCGAGGCGACTGCCTTCGAGTGCGAGTCCGAGCAGCGACGTAGCGTTTTGTCCGCGTGACGATATTTTTTTCAGATCAATCATGGTGTTGCCGTGGCCAGCCAGGTTTGGCGGGTTTCTTTGCCGAGCGCCCAGCCGAGTCCGCTCAGGTTCTGGCGATAAACGATCTTGGGCGTGCCTTCCGTGATGTCGAAAACAAACTTCGTCCGCCGATAACCGCGCCCAAATTTCCCGATGGCGGCGATGTCTGCGGTGAATTGATAGCTCTGACCGGTGAGGAACGGCCCGGCTTCGCGGATGGAGTTGGCATCCGTCAAAACTTTTGTCACCCACGCAATCGTGTCCGACGCGCCCGTGTTCGAGAGGCGATAGCTCACCAACTCCGCCGCCTTGTCCTCGCCGATGCCGGGAATGCACGTCAGCACTGCTGCACTGGCGGTGTTCACGTTCACGCGACCCAGCGAAGTGTTTCCAGCATCAGCCGTCAGCGAGGTTTCAATCTTGGCAAACTCTTCGGCAGACAAACCACTTCGTGCATAAAACTCCAGAACGCTTTGCGAACGGGCAGTGGCATTCGTGATTATAGCGGCTCGTCTGGGGTCAAATGTTTCTGTGAGCAGTTGACTCATCCCCCGCAGATTGCTGATGAGAGTTTTCTGCGTGCCGTCACTCGTCGTGTTGGGTTCATGCGTTGCCACCGTGAGGTATTCCATGATGCCCGGATCAGCAACGCCGTCGCGGTCTTCGTCGGTCTCGTTGGGATCAAGCACGCCGTTACGATTCACATCTTCGCCGAGCAGAATTTCCATCGTCGCACCGTTCACGAGCCGAAGTTCATCCACGGAATCGAACGGCGCATTCTTGCAATAATACGCCGGACGCAACCGCGCATAGGTTTCCGCTTCCGCGCCGCTCGTCGTCACGTCTTCATTCGCGTCACGCCAATCAATGATCGTGGCGGCAAGTTCCGGCGTCATGCGCGGGAGCAGTTCCAGCATCTCGGCGGTGACGTTGGTGTTGTTGATGTTCAACTTCGCGCCTTCATCTACCAAACCATAAACAATCTCATTCGGCGCGGCTTGACCATCCGTGCGACCGATCAACCAGAAATGCGCGTCGCCGACGGAGACAGCTTCGTTCGCGTAATCGGTGTAGTAAGGCACGATGCCGTTGGTGGCTTGATCCACGAGAACCTGCGACACGTACCGCGCCGCACCTTCGATGGCTTGCTCGGCGGCGAGCGATTGA
>JANNAO010000235.1:0-1791 GCA_031384405.1 Verrucomicrobiota bacterium
CCCCCGCCGCTCCTGTTCATTTTTTGTCCCATTACCTCAATTTCGGTTGGTGGGGGGGCGGTGGCGCGGCCCCCCCCCCCCCGCTCCGCCAGAATGTGCAACGCTCGCCCTCACCCTGGCCCGCTCCCCCGGGGAGAGGGGACAGCCAGCGATGCGCTCGATGACTTGTAAGAATATCCCGTTAACCCAGCCATTGGCTTTTTCGTCAACCCGGAGGCGCGATTTTTCGTGAGACGGAAACGATTCTCCCTCTCCCCGAGGGAGAGGGCCGGGGTGAGGGGAAAGCGCGCAAGAAAATGTTTGGTGCAAAATCATGCCGCCGGTTTGGTTGCGAGTGGTGTTTCGGCGGGCTTCGTCGCCTTGGCTTTCTCCTTCACCGGAGCGGCGACGACCTTTTCGACATCCTCCACTTCCGGCGCGGGCGGCACATACGGCTGCTCCGGCTTGAAGGCGATGATGCTCATCGGCGGCAGGGTGAACTCAGCCGAATAAGACTGGTTGTGCATGTCCTGATCATCCGCCATCACGCTGCCGAAGTTGCCGATGTTGCTGCCGCCATAAATTGCGGCATCCGTGTTCAAGACCTCGAACCACCTGCCCGGACGCGGCAGACCGATGCGATATTTGTGTCGCGCCACGGGCGTGAGATTCAAGATCACGACGATCTCACTCACGCGATCCGGTTCGCGGCGGATGTAGGACATGACGCTGTTGTGATTGTCGGAGGCGTCAATCCACTCGAAGCCTTCGTTGTCGAAATCCGCCTGCCACAAGCCCGGTTCAGCGAGATAAAGTTTGTTGAGGTCTGCGACGAGTTGTTGCACGCCTTTGTGATACGGGCCAGCCTCGAGAAGTTTCCAATCCACTTCGCTGTTCGCATTCCACTCACTGCTCTGGCCGATCTCGCCGCCCATGAAAAGCAGCTTCTTGCCGGGAAACATCCATTGATAACCAAGCAAGACGCGCAAGTTCGCGAAGCGGCGCCAGTCATCGCCCGGCATCCGTTGCAACAGCGAGCCTTTGCCGTGAACGACTTCGTCGTGCGAGAGCGGCAGGATAAAATTCTCGTGATACTGGTAGAGCATCGCGAACGTGAGATCGTTCTGGTGATACTTGCGATGCACCGGGTCTTTCTTGAAATACTCCAGCGTGTCGTGCATCCAACCCATGTTCCACTTCAACGAGAAGCCGAGGCCACCAACGTACGGCGGGCGCGTCACCTGCGGCCATGCGGTGGATTCTTCCGCGATGGTCATCACGCCGGGGAATTCGGTGTGGACGAGATGATTGAATTGCCGGAGGAAATCAATCGCCTCCAGATTTTCGCGGCCACCGTGCTTGTTGGGAATCCATTCGCCATGCTTGCGCGAGTAATCGAGATAGAGCATCGAGGCAACCGCATCCACGCGCAGCCCATCAATGTGATAGCGTTCGCACCAGAACAGCGCATTCGCGATGAGGAAGTTCACGACCTCGTGGCGACCGTAATTGAAGATGAGCGTGCCCCAATCCTGATGCGCGCCTTTGCGCGGGTCTTCGTGTTCGTAAAGCGCGGTGCCGTCGAACTTCGCCAATGCCCAATCATCACGCGGGAAATGAGCCGGCACCCAGTCCACGATCACGCCGATACCTGCGTTGTGCAGTTCGTTGACGAGATATTGCAAATCCTCCGGCGTCCCGTAACGACTCGTCGGCGCGAAGAAGCCGGTGACTTGATAACCCCACGACGGATAATACGCGTGCTCCGCCAGCGGCATGAACTCGACGTGCGTGAAACCCGTCTGCTTCATG
>JANNAO010000293.1:0-1717 GCA_031384405.1 Verrucomicrobiota bacterium
GGTTCGGAGTAATGATGCGCGAGTTTGACGGCGGTGTGGGCTTTGCTCGTGGTCGCGCCACCGATGAGGAGAGGGACTTTGAAACCTTGCCGCTCCATCTCGCGGGCAACGTGCGCCATCTCATCGAGCGAGGGAGTGATGAGGCCGGAAAGTCCGATGATGTCGGCGCGTTCCTTTTTGGCGGCTTCGAGAATTTTCTCGGAGGAAACCATCACGCCCAGATCCACCACGCGATAGTTGTTACAGGCTAGAACGACACCAACGATGTTTTTCCCGATGTCGTGAACATCGCCCTTCACCGTGGCGAGCACGATGCACCCGGCGGAGTCGTCTTCTACTTCGACTCCGTGCGGTAGGGCGTCGGCGTTTCGTTGAGTGCCAGGGCTTCCTGCTCCTCGCGTTCCATCTTCGCCCGCGCCGCGCCCGCGTTGCGGAGCGCGTTCAGCGTCGCCTCGTTCAGGCGGCGAATCCGTTCGTCTATGCTCGGACGTTTGGAAGAATCCGTGGCGAACTGCCCCGGAGCTGAAGGCTGAATCGTGGCTGTTTTCATTGAGGTAATTTTCGGCTATGAGTTGACCGCTTTCAAGTAGTTTCTCGACAGGCTCATTCAGGTGTTGCGCGAGCCAATTCAAGTCGCGCAGCGCGGGGTTGTTGAAATCCGTGTTGTCGAAAATATAAAAAACGAGCCGCCCCATCGCCAACGGTTTGCGGCTGGCCAGTGAGAGAACGGTTCTGGCTGATTGAAAATGTCCGCCCGCCGCGCGTTTCAACGGGACGATGCGTCCGGTTTCTTTAGCGCCTCGTCGCAAAATGTTCCGCACCGCCTTGTCCCACGGGCAATAGACAAAACGGATTTGCGCGACATGGCCGCTCGCCAGCACCGCGCGAATATGTTCCCGGCTGCGGGCTTCGTTTTGCAGCGTGCCGTCCATCAAAATATCGGCCGCGCGCTCGACTTCTGCCTGCCGCGTGGCTGTGGTCTTGCCGCTACCCTGGCCGCCGGCGTTGAAGGCGATCAAACTTTCCGGCGGCAACTCCGTCAGCCGCTTCGCAAACAACCAATCAATAAACGCCCCTGCTGGCGCGAGCGTGGCGACACTCCAGCGCTGACGGCTCTGGTGGTTGGCGTTGTAGTCCGCGCTCAACTCCTGCGCGCAGTTGCGGTCGAAAACATTTTGGAACAATTCCTCATAACGCTTCCGCGCGCCGTCCAGATCAGCCGCGAGTTCGGCGGCAAATTTCTGTTCGATGTCGCGCTCTTTGGGTGTCAGGTCGGCGAAAGGTTCGTAACTAAAACCCTCGACGAGCGTGACTGCGCCGCTCACGGTTTGTTCTTCAGCGAGCAGACGCAATTCGCGGGCGCGACGTTTGATAGCCTTCACCGCTTCCATGAACGGCGTGAGATACGCCACGGATTTTTTCATCACGCGCGCCGACTTCACCACCTGCGGCAAAAACATTTTGCCCGCGCCAAACAAATCGCCGACCACGCTCATGCCCGCCATCAACGGGCCTTCGATGACCGTGAGCGGCTTGCCGTACTTGGCGCGGGCTTCCTCGGTGTCTTCGTTAATCCACGCATCAATGCCCTTCACCAGCGCGTGCGAGAGACGCTCCTCGACGGTGCCTCTGCGCCAGGCTTCGAGCACTTCGATGTTCGCCTTTTGGTCCGTGACCGATCCGCTGGCCTTCAGCTTCTCGCCGTAATCCACCAGGC
>JANNAO010000298.1:0-7093 GCA_031384405.1 Verrucomicrobiota bacterium
CGTAGAGCCGTGGCGTCCTCGCCCGGCGGAAAAAACCTCACGCACAAACAAGGCGGGTGAAACTTTCGTGAGCCTCACAACTTTCCATCATTTTTTCCGGGCGGCGAGACGCGCGCCCTCTACGGCAGGCAAGATGCCCGCCGCCACGTTCGCCGCGATCCTCGTTTGCCTTCTGCTTCTGCCGACGTTGCTCCACGCCGCGCCAGCGCGTCCAAACATCCTGTTCATCCTCACCGAAGATCACGGCGCACAACTGAGTTTCCTCGGCACGCTAGGATTGCGGACGCCGCACATGGATTTGCTGGCGCGCTCCGGCACGTATTTCAACAACGCGTTCGTGGCGTATCCGGTTTGCTCCGCGTCGAAAGCCGCCATCTACACCGGCCTGCACAATCACGCCAACGGCATTCTCAACAACACGATCAACTACCACAAACCGGCGGCGCAACTCACGGCTGGCGAACTCAAGCAACCGCTCTATCGCAACAACCGCATCCGCGCAGAACTGCCCACGCTCGTCGAACGGTTGCACGCGGCGGGTTATTATCAGGGCGTCACGCACAAGCTGCACGTCGCGCCAAATGACAAGTTTCCCTACGACGAATTCATCAAAGGCACGGGCCGTGATGTGGTGGCCGGGTTCATTGAGCGCGCGAAGACGAACGGCAAGCCGTGGCATTTGTTCTACAACATTCCCAACTCGCATCGCCCATATCCCGACAGCGACAAGGTCGCGATTCGCATCAAGCCTTCGGAGGTGAAGCTGCCCGCGTTTCTGCCCGACACGCCGGTGGTGCGAAAAGATTGGGCGGAATATCTCGCAGCCATCGAAGAGGCGGATGTTTTGGTGGGCGAAGGATTGGCGGCGTTGCGTGCGTCCGGTCAGGAGACAAACACCATCGTGATTTTTCTCGGCGACCACGGCCCTACGTTTCAACACGGCAAGATGACGCTCTACGATCTCGGCTTGCGCACGCCGCTGATCATCCGCGTGCCGGGAATGACCGGCGACCTCCGCACTGACGCGCTCGCGAGCGAACTTGATCTCACGTCGACGTTGTTGGACCTGCTGGCGCTTGAGCCGTTACCGAAATCGCATGGCGTTTCGCTCAAGCCCGTGTTGGCTGGCAAGGCGGATGCGAAGGCGCACGACTTTATCTTTGCCGAGATTTCCAATCGCGGAACGCTGCCCAACGATGGCATGCAGGAGCGCAGCGTGTTCGATGGTCGCTGGAAATTGATCTACCGTGAAAAACTCACGACCGCTTGGCGTCAGGTGCAGGCCGACAGCAAAGATTGGAAGCCGTGGGGCAATCGCACCTACGACGAGCCGGTGAAGTTCAAGGACAAGTTCCCCGAGCAGTATCGCATCCTTGCGGAGATGAACCCGCAGGAGCTTGGCGGCACAGTTCCGGCGATTGAACTCTACGATCTGAAGTCCGATCCCGACGAGATGCGCAATTTGGCGGGCGCAGCAAAACATCGCGCCGAACTGGATCGGTTGATTGCTACGTTAAGAAAATGGAACGCCGACACGCACGACACCTCCGTCTCGTTGGTCGAACTCCCCGCCACAAAATGAATTTTCAATCTGCTAGTGCTGGTGATCATCGCTTTCACTAGCGACGCCGGTGACAGGTCGGTTGTTTCATCTCCGCCCGCCCCAGGAAAATCAACCTTTGGCGTCGAATCCAATCCATCGAACTGCGGGGGAAACGGAACGCTGGCTTCAGCCAGCAGTGCCAAGACGCGCCATCTCCGGCATCCCGCGTTTGCGTGATGGCGGGGTTTTGCGATGCGTGGTCTCATAGTCGTGAGGTAAATCCAAACCCAAATCAGAAATGAACACCATCAGAACATCCGCATTGTCGTTATCCGCCGTCGCGATGGCTTGTTGCCTCGCGATCTTACCTCAGTCCGCCCGATCCCAAGTCATCTTTGAAGACACGTTCAACTACGGCGGCGTGCTGGCGTTGGAGCCGAATCTGGCGGTGAACCAGGCCGCGCGTCAGGCGGGCGGATTGGTGACTTCGACTTACACGAAACAATTCTCCGGCGGCAACACGTCTGGGCTGAACGCGGCCAATGGTCACGAAGCTCTGTTATTGCGCACGTTGAACCCGGCGGCAGGTTCGTCGCAATCCGCCGTGGATCTGGATGTCAACCTCGCGCCTTACCTCGCGGGCGGCAGCTACAATATCATTTTGGATGACGTGTGGTTCTTGCGCGGTTCGGCGACGATCACCGATGCGTGGTTGGGCATTTCGCTGGGCGACACCAGCCCCAGCGTCACCGGGCCAACCGGTCTTCAAGCCGACATCGGAGTGTTGCTGCGCCCGCGCGACAACGGACAGACGATCTGGCGCGACAACGTGAACACTGGCGGAGTCGTCAACTGGACTGGCAGCGGATTGGATTACTCCTTTGCCGCGCGTTTCAATCAAATCATCATCAGCGTGGATGAGGTGGCGGGAATCGTTTCCGGCCAGGTCACCACAGCCAATGGAATCTTCCTCCTTCCCAGTGTGCCTTTCAGTTTTGAGAACAACACCGACCGCTATCTGGAACTCCGGGGGCATCAAGGTGCGACTGGAACGGATGGCCAGCTTGTGGATGTGCGCATCGGAAAGCTGTCCATCGTCGTTCCTGAACCCAGCAGTCTGGCGATGTTGATGGCGGGTGGCGCAGTGATGATCTTGCGCGCGAACTTCCGTCTTGGACGCATCCGAGGCGAGAAGGCGGACACGTTGCGTGACATCGTGTGGTTCATTGATCCCAGCCACGAGCGGTTGAGCGATCTGGTGGCGCGCATGGCGGAGACGACGCAGACGATGCTCGTGGCGACCCCCTACACGTTCACGCAGAGCGGAGATTTCCGATCCGCAAGTCTGCCGCTGGATTTCCGGCGCAACATCATGCCGATCTTCAAGGAGACGTTGCACAACGCGATCAAACATTCCAAAGCCACAGGGATCAGTATCGAGGTGAACCGGACGAAAGATGTTTTCCAGATCACAGTGCAGGACGATGGCTGCGGGTTTGATCTCACAACTCGCAACGCTGGCAACGGACTGAAGAACATCCGCCGCCGCGCAGTCGAGATGAAGGCTGAACTCGCGATTTCGAGCAATCCCTCCCAAGGGACGCAAAAAAACTCACGGCGACCATCCCGTGACTCTGTGCAATGCACCGCTGAACGTGGTGCTGCTGGGACGACAAGTTGTCCCAGCGGAAAAGCGGCGACGAGTCACCGCACTCCATATCACCCCCTGCGCTACGCCAACTTCGAGAGGCACTTTCAGTCAGACGCCATCAGCGATGGCGAAATTGACATCACGCTTTTGCACATGCCATCTTCTGAACAAACGTGCAAAAACGAACACCACTTACGGCCGGGATAAGAGTTCCTGGAATTAAAAGATTGCGCCTTGAACCCTTGAACCCTTGAATCGGAACGCCGACTTCAGTCGGCAGCCACTCGGTATGGCGGTGTGTTGCCGGATAAATCCTGCGTTCCGTGCGGAGGTTCATCGAGAGGCGAGTGTCGCACAAAAGTAAATCTTAGTTATGAGCAAAACTCTGTTTGAAAAAATCATCGCGCGGGAAATCCCATCGCAGATCGTTTATGAAGACGACCTCGTGTTCGCGTTCAAAGACATCACGCCGCAAGCACCCACGCACGTCCTGATCGTCCCCAAGAAGCCGATCCCACGCATCGCCGAAGCCGCGCCCGCCGATCATCAAACTCTCGGCCATCTGTTGCTCAAGGCCGCTGAAGTCGCTGACAAACTCGGCCTCAAACAATCCGGCTATCGTCTCGTCATCAACAACGGTTCAGATGGCGGCGAAACTGTCCCGCATCTGCATTGCCACATCCTCGGCGGACGCAAACTGGCGTGGCCACCTGGATAAGTGGGTTGATGGATGAATGGATTGTTGGATGCCGGAGCGCACCATTCAATTATCCACCAACCCATTCATCCAATAATCCACCTGTCTCACCATCCAGACCTTTGAATCTGCGTCCTTCGTGCCTAAAATAATCCTCTCGTGAAACTCATTTCGTGGAACGTCAACGGCCTGCGCGCCGTGCTGAAGAAAAACTTTCTGGAATTTCTCGCCGCAGAAAAGCCGGACGTGCTTTGTATTCAGGAAACCAAATGCACGCCCGACCAAGTTGAACAGCTCTGGCCCGCGAGCTACACCACGTTCTGGAATTCCGCCGAGAAGAAAGGTTACTCCGGCACGGCCATCTTTACCAAGGAGCGTCCGCTCAAAGTCACGCCACACATCGGCGTGATTGAACATGATAATGAAGGCCGCGTGTTGACGGCGGAATACGCTGACTTCTTTCTCGTGAATGTTTATGTGCCCAACTCCAAACGCGAACTCACGCGGCTCGCGTATCGTCAGCAGTGGGACAAGGACTTTCTCGCCTATCTCAAGAAGCTCGAAAAGAAAAAGCCCGTCATCTGGTGCGGCGATCTGAATGTGGCTCACACGGAGATTGATCTCAGCAATCCGAAAGCGAACGCGAAGAATCACGGCTTCACGCCGGAAGAGCGCGCAGGATTTGGTGACGTAGTGAAAGCGGGATTCGTGGACACGTTCCGCGAATTTGAAAAAGACGGTGGGCACTACACTTGGTGGAGTCCCATGAGCAACGCCCGTGCGCGGAACATTGGCTGGCGATTGGATTACTTCCTCATCTCGGAATCACTGCGTCCGCAACTCAAGCGCGCCGCCATTCTCCCGCACGTCACAGGCAGCGATCATTGCCCGGTGGTGATCGAAATGAAATAGGCCGGAGCAACTTGTGACTGCGGATGAATCTGACCGATCTTCTGGCTATGCGCGTTACGTTTCTAAACTTTGTTTTTGCAAGCGCCTGCACAACATCAATGCACCGAGACCAATCAAACTAAATACGCTCGGCTCGGGAATAGGTTGGTTCGAGAAAAATATGTTGTCGAAGAAACCAGCGGTGCCAGCGTTGGCGGTGAACCTTAATTCACCAGTTTGTCCTGCGAACAATGCGATGCTCCCACCCATGACATCGTAATTTGCAGTGCTGCTGAGTTTGTAAATCGGAATCAGGTTGCCTCCAAACGTGACTTCAAGGTTTGAAGCGGGGAACACCCAGAACCGAAGCGAAAGCGAGTCAGTTGGAATTTGGCCAGTTTGACCTATAGCTGCACCAACCGGAGGGCCAGCCTGCGAACCTTGCAGCAATATCGAGTAGTTGCCTTGGAGAGGCTGGAAGTGCGTGGACATTGTATCATGAAGAGTTAAGGCTGCTCCTCCAATGCCAACGGTGTTGTAAAAAATTGCACCCGAGTATAGCGACCAACCCATTACGGTAATTGGCGAGTTTGTGTTGGCTTGCTCGAAGTTAAGATTGCTAAATGTTCCTTGCGATAAAGACAACTGCGCCGCGAGTAACAACACGCCACCCAGAAATTGAATCTTATGTCTCACGATCTTTTTGCCAAACGCGAGCGGTGGTTGAACAACAAAGCTCCAAATCCAACCATTGTGAGTGCGCAGGGTTCTGGAATTGGTTGATTGGAAAGCTGGATGTCATCAAGGTAGTTGATTCCAAGACTTGGCTGGAAGCGAAGTTCAACTGTTTGGCCAGCGAATCCCGCTATATCAACTCCAAATCGTGTGCTGACCGACGGACCAGCCCCAAGAGCGACCGATGATATTAGCTGCCCGTTCACAAATACAGCAGGCGGATAAAGTGCCAGAAATTGAAGTGACTTTGTTTGCGAAGGGACACTTCCGGTTTGCGCCACCGCAACAGGAACAAAGGTTGCGCCGGACATTGCAGCAGCAAAACCAACGGCATAGTTCCCCTGCCAACCGCCCCATCCAGGTGGCGTCATAATGGCAATGAAGGGAGTTTCTCCGGGATTACCTATCGGAATCCCGTTGGGGATGGTTTTGGTTTGTAATACCCCATTGATGTAACCCAACCAACTGGGAAATGCGGGTGCAAACTGCACTGCGCCTTGAGGATCGCCCGCCACGGGGATTAGTGTTGCGGATTCAAAACCTAAATTCTGAAATGTTCCCTGTGCGCGAAGCTCGAAACTAATCATTGATATTGAACCCGCGAGGACTGCGATTGCAAACGTGTGTGATTTCATAGTTTTTATCTTGTTACAAAGGGATCGCCGACGGCCTGAAAATAGGGGGTCACTCGTGAATTCCAAGCAGCACTACCAAAACATTTTCCACTGGCCCAAAAGCCAAAATAGACTTCGACTTTATTAATACCTGGCAACCCCGGCTCCTCCACATGGCTTACGGCTCCGACTGGCGTGTTTAGGTAATTCGTCCCACCAAAAGCGTTCGCAGAATACCAATCAAGGACTCCTCGCTGCCCGCTATTGGGATTATCACGTTGGCCGTTGTATGATTCGACGGTTTCGATGACCCACCAAGCACTGTTCCCGTTCCATTTCACTTTGCCGTCCACGGCGTAGTTTGCACCAAGCCATGTGCTATGCGATCCCCAAGAAATATATCCCGCAACGTCCGTTGCGTTCGTAATTTGATGCTGCGGTAATTGTAGCTGGCTTATGCAAACACCGTTTGTAGCGAATGCCAAACATGGCTGATTCGTTCCTGAATAAACAATACTCGATGGGGAAACGCCAGCCGCCAGAAGGCCATTGGTTGCGGAAAAAACAAAACTGCCTACGTCCGCGTACCCAAACTCGCGCACATTATCTACGACGTAATTTGTATTCCCATACCCGCCTTTGCTTGCGCTTATGAACAACGAGTTGTTTGTCCCGAAAGCCGCCAGTTTATCAATGTAAGCCTTGCAATCGTTCGTTGTACGCATGTTGATGCACGTTACGAATGGCTTGATTCCCGGGGCGGCTGTGTGGAGATAATAGCTCGGACTGTAGAAATTGGTTGGATCGTTGTACACCTGCACCGGTAGGTCGTAGAACCAGATGATGTATTGCGGACGCTTGGTGGGGTTTTGGTTCAGCCAGTTCAGGTAGGGGAGCAGAACTTGGTTCGTGAGGTTCACATCGCTGGTCAGTCCTCGTCCGGGATAAGCAGGCCACTCGTT
>JANNAO010000302.1:0-4741 GCA_031384405.1 Verrucomicrobiota bacterium
ATGTCTATGCGCTTGTTCGACGGAACTTCTACACCAATGATGCGTGCCATAAATGTTTAACCTTGACGTTGTTTGTGACGCTTGTTCGTGCAAATCACACGAAGAATCCCACGGCGACGCACAATTTTGCAGTGCTCGCACAATTTTTTTACCGATGCTCGAACTTTCATGTTAAATCGTTTTCTTATCCACCACCAACCGCCCCGTTGACAAATCAAACGGCGTCAGTTGCAACTTCACTGTGTCTCCCGGCTTCACGCCAGCAAAATCTTTCTCCGTCCGCGATGTCGTGAACCCCAACAGCCTATGGCCGTTGCTCAGTTCCACTTGAAACGTGCCGTTCGGCAACGCCCCAATCACGCGACCTTCAACGCGGAAGGCATCCTCGCGCATGTCAAAATCTCCGGTTCACCGTCCGTGATCAAAACCGTATGCTCAAAATGGGCTGAGAGTGAACCATCTTGCGTCACTACTGTCCAGCCGTCTTTCAAGATTTTCACGTCGGGCCGACCCACATTCACCATCGGTTCGATGGCAATCGTCATCCCCGGACGCAACTTCTGGTTGCTGGCCGCATCCACAAAGTTCGGCACTTGCGGTTCCTCATGAACCGACCGCCCCACCCCGTGTCCGACAAACTCCCGAACCACATTGTAACCGTTTCCCTCGACAAAATTTTGTACCGCGCGCGAAATATCCGTCACGCGATTCCCGGCCATCGCCTGCTCAATGCCTTTCTGCAACGCCTGTTGAGTTACATCCATCAACCGCTGCGCCGCCACTCCGCAACCGCCCACCGCCAACGTCGTCGCCGTGTCGCCGATGTAACCTTTATACGTCACACCGCAGTCCACGCTGACAATGTCGCCAAATCTCAACTGCCGGTCGTTCGCCAACCCGTGAACCACTTCATCGTTCACCGAGAGGCATGTGTGACACGGAAATTTTCGGTATCCGAGAAACGCGCTCTTCGCCCCGCGCTTCTTCATCTGTTCGGCAGCGAACTCATCCACCTGCCGCGTCGTCACTCCGGGACGGACAAACACCGCCAACTCATCCAACACTTCTGCCGCAATCGCCCCAGCCACACGCATGATCTCCAACTCGCGTTCTGTCTTGATGAGGCTCATCTTCGTTTCATCTTACTCTTAATCTTTTTCTTACTCTTAATCCTCCGCGAACCGATTAAGATTATGATCAAGATGAAGATTAAGAGAGGCCGTTAGATCCTCCCGCGAATCTTCCCTTTCTTGAGGAAGCCATCGTAATGGCGCATCAAGAGGTGCGATTCAATCTGGCGCATCGTATCCAACATCACGCCGACCGTGATCAACATGCTCGTGCCGCCAAAAAAGTTTGCTACATCAGGCTGAATCTTGAATGCGTTGTTCAGCACGATCGGCATGACCGCGATGGCCGTCAGGAACAAAGCACCTGCCAACGTTATTCGACTCATCGTGTTGTGGAGAAAGTCACTGGTAGGTTGTCCGGGACGCACGCCAGGGATGTAGCCGCCATTTTTCTTCAAGTCATCCGCGATCTGGATTTCATTGAACTGTGTCGCCACCCAAAAATAGGAGAAGAACAGGATCATCGCGCCGAACAAAGCGAGATATAAGAACGACCCGTAGTTCAAGTGATACGCAATGTCTTTGAAGAATTTCACATCAAAGCGCGTCCCGATCATCGAGAACAACTGCTGCGGAAACATCAGGATCGCCGAGGCGAAGATCACCGGCATGACGCCAGCGTAATTGACGCGCAAGGGCATGAACGAGGATTGACCAGCATACATCTTACGACCAACAGCGCGCTGGGCATATTGGACAGGAATCTTCCTCTGCGCCTGAGTCACCGCAATCACAACACCGATCACGATGACAATCATCGCAAGAAGAAGCAGTGCCACGCTCTTGTTATGGGACGGAGGAACGCCGCCTACCGTGAAGAACATCTGCTTGAGTTGCATCACAGCAACCGGCATACGAGCCACGATACCGATGGTGATGATCAGCGAAACACCGTTGCCGATGCCGCGTTCGGTGATCTGTTCACCAAGCCACATGAGCAACATCGTTCCGGTAGTGAGGAAAATGATCGTGGTAATCCGGTACGTCCAACCCTTATTCAACACAAGCTCAGTAGCCGGATCCCATCCGCCAAAACCGGGGATGCTGCCTGGATTTTCCCAGCTCAATGTCATGAATGCACCCTGGATGAGACACAAAATTACGGTCAGATAGCGACCATACTGAATGATCTTGGCGCGACCGCCTTCTTCACGCGCCGCTTTGCTCAACACCGGAACTACCGCAGTCAGCAACTGGATGATAATCGTCGCGCTGATGTAAGGCATGATGCCCAACGCGCCGACTGCACCATGCTGCATCGCGTCACCCGTCAGCAGATTGTACATGCCGAGCAGACCACCCGCAGACTTGTTCTCGTCGAAGAACGCTGTCAGCGCATCAACATTCAGACCGGGCACATGGACGAACGCGAGCAGGCGCGCGATCATCAACAACATGATCGTGAAGAGCAGCCGGGACTTGAGTTCCGGGATCTTGAAACAGTTGGTGAAGGTCTGAACGAGTGAGCCGAACATGATTGGAAGCGTTTCCTATTAACCCTTTGCCGCCGGAGCTTTCGCCACGGAGACGACTTCGCACTTTCCACCCTTGGCTTCAATCTTCGACTTGGCCGAAGCACTGAACGCATGAGCAGACACAGTAAGTTTTTTGGTGATCTCGCCAGTGCCGAGGACTTTCACGCCATCGCCGCGACCATTGATCAGGCCGACCTTGCGCAACGATGCTTCGTTGACAGTCGCGCCGTCATCAAACGCATTCAATGCGTCAAGATTCACAGGAATGTAGCGTGTGCCGAAACGGACGTTGTTGAAACCGCGTTTCGGGATACGACGGATGAGCGGCATCTGACCGCCTTCAAATCCGATGCGGATGGAGCTACCGGAACGAGCGGTCTGGCCTTTACCACCGCGTCCGGCAGTCTTGCCGCGTCCGCTTGATTCGCCCTGACCAAGACGCTTGCGACGATGCTTGGAGCCGGGACGGGGTTTAAGATCGTGTAATCGCATAAAAAATTAGCTGGCTGTCGGAGCCACAGGAGCGGCCACCTTTTTGATTTCCAAACCACGGCTCTTGTAGATGGCTTCACGCAGACGCAAACGAAGCAATCCACTCATCGTCGCTTTCACGACGTTTGCCGCATTCTTCGATCCGAGCGATTTGCTCAAGATGTCGCGGATGCCGACGGCCTCCAGAACGGCACGAACCGTCTTGCCCGCGATGATTCCAGTTCCGGGAGAAGCTGGACGGAGGATAATTTTTGCGCCGTCGAACTCACAGAAAATTTCGTGCGGGATGGTCGCGTCCTTGAGAGACACTGAAACCATCTTGCGACGGGCGAGTTCACCGCCGCGACGGATCGCGTCAGAAACTTCAGTCGCCTTGCCGAGGCCGAGACCGACTTTGCCCTTTTTGTCGCCAACAACAACGAGCGCGCTGAATTTGAAACGGCGTCCGCCTTTGACAACCTTGGATGAACGGTTGATGAAGACGACTTTCTCGACGAGCTCTTCACCCTTCGAATCAAACCCTTGGTCAGAGTCTGGCCGACGACCACGACCGCCGCCGCCCCCGCGACCGCCGCCAAAACCGCCGCCACCAAAGCCTCCACGACCACCGCCGCGTTGACCACCAGGTCCGCCGCCGTAGCGCGCTGGCGCTGCGGGCGCGGCAGGAGCTGCTGCTTCGGGAGTAATTATTTCTGTTCCGGATTCGTTTGCCATAACAAGGTAACTTGCAAATTAAAACTGGAGGCCGGCTTCGCGCGCCGCATCCGCGAGCGCCTTGACCTTGCCGTGATACCGTGCACCACCGCGATCAAACACAACTGCTTTGATGCCTTTTTCAACGGCTGCTTTTGCGGCCGCCTGACCGATGGTCTTCGCACAAGCTGCGTTTGCACCAACCTTTTGACCCTTCATCGCTTTGGCCCGAGTAGAGGCGGACACGATTGTCTTGCCCGCCGTGTCATCAATGATCTGCACATAGATGTGCGCACTGGTGAAACACACACTCATGCGCGGACGCTCGGCGGTGCCGGTAACTTTTTTCCGCACACGCCAGTGGCGCAACTGTTCGAGACGATGTTTTTTTTGCGTTTGCATTTTCTTTGGATCACGGGTTTGGCCGTGATGGTAAATTCAATTATTACTGAACGGTCTTGCCTTCCTTGCGCTCGACCTTCTCGCCGACGTAACGGACTCCCTTGCCCTTGTAAGGCTCAGGCGGATAATAAGCGCGGATCTCGGAAGCTACCTTGCCGACAATGTGCTTGTCCGGCCCTTCAATCGTGACCTTAGTGTTTTCATCCACCGTGACTTTGATCTGATCCGGGATCGGATAATTGACAGGATGCGAGAATCCGAGGCTCAGGTTCACAACCTTGCCTGTGACGGCGGCTTTGAATCCGACGCCTTGAATCTCCAGCTTCTTGACGAAGCCATCGGACACGCCCTTGATCATGTTGTTGACCAGTGCGCGGCTCAATCCGTGCAACGCTTTTGCCTGCGCATCTTCACCGTCACGAGCAACGACAATCTTGTCGCCTTCCACCTTCAAGCTGGTGCGCTTGGGTAATTCCCATGCGAGTTTGCCCTTGGGTCCTTCGACGTTAACTTTTTGGCCTTTGACCTCCACCTTGACTTTGGCGGGGA
>JANNAO010000507.1:0-8652 GCA_031384405.1 Verrucomicrobiota bacterium
AGTCGTCGTTAAACAAGAATGACGCAGGACGACTCCTCACGTCGTCGCCTACAATCGAAGTCATCACCTACCACGAGTCCTGCCACCTGACGCATGGACAGAAAGTAGTTTCCCAACCGCGCGATTTGTTGCGGGCGATTCCCGGATTGAAGCTGGTTGAACTTCCCGAAGCCAACTGGTGTTGCGGCAGCGCAGGCATCTACAATCTCACGCAGCCAGAGATGGCGAATGATCTTCTCGCCCGCAAAATCAAACACATCAAGTTCACCGGCGCGACGACCGTCGCCACTGGCAATCCCGGATGTCTGCTCCAACTCATCAACGGCGCGGCGAAGGAGGGTTTGAAGTTGCGAGTCGTGCATCCCATCACACTCCTCGCCGAGGCGTATCGGGCGGAAGACACAAAGGCTCTTTCAAAACTGTAGGGCACGACGTCAGGAGTGCAGTCGCCGGAACGACTCGTCACCTCGTCGCCTACAAAGTTTTGAAAGAAGCTCTACCTATTCAGAAAACCCCAAGCTCAACGAGGAATTTCCTCAACGCTGAATTCGCGCCGAACCGCCTTTGGCAAATGCTTTCACTTGCTCAACCGTCGCCATCGTCGTGTCGCCGGGGAATGTGGTGAGCAATGCGCCGTGCGCCCAGCCGAGGTTCACGGATTCCTGTTCGCTCGCGCCGCTCAACAGACCGTAGAAGAATCCCGCCGCATAACCATCGCCGCCGCCGACGCGATCCACCACGTCGAGTTCGCACATCGGGGATTGGTAGGTCTTGCCGTTGATCCACGCGACTGCGCCCCATGTGTGGCGGTTGGTGGAATGCACTTCGCGCAACGTCGTCGCGACGGCTTTCACGTTCGGGAATTTCTTGGTGGCCTTCTCGATGACCGCGTAGAAAGCCGACGGATCAAGCTTCCCTTTGCTTTCCACATCCTGACCTTCGATGCCAAGACCTTTCTGCAAATCCTCCTCGTTGCCGACAAGCACGTCCACGTTCTCAACGATGCGAGCCAACACCTTCACAGCTTTGTCCTGTCCGCCCCAGATGTCCCAAAGTTTCTGACGATAGTTGAGGTCGAAGGACGTCACCGCGCCCGCAGCCTTCGCTGCTTTCATGGCTTCGATGATGACTTCGCCGGTGGTTTCGGAGAGCGCGGCGAAAATTCCGCCAGAGTGAAACCAACGCACGCCACTGCCGAAGATTTCCTGCCAATTAAAGTCGCCAGACTTGAGTTGTGCCGCAGCTTCATTGCTGCGGTTGTAGAACACCACGGGAGCGCGCACGCCTTGACCGCGATCAGAATAAACCGTGGCCATGTTCGGCCCGCGCACGCCGTCGTGTTTGAATTTCTTGTAGAAGGGTTTCACGCCCATCGCGCGGACGCGTTCGGCGATGAGGTCGCCGATGGGATAATCCACCATCGCACTCGCGATGCCAGTGTTGAGCCGGAAGCAATCGGAGAGATTGGCGGAGACGTTGAATTCACCGCCGCTGACGTGGATGTCGCAATGCGATGCCTTGCGGAACGGGATGATGCCGGGGTCAAGGCGGTTGACGAGTGCGCCGAGGGACAGGAAATCCAACGCGCCGGTTTTAGGAATGTTCAATGCGGAACTCATATTTCGATTTCAGGTTTTCAGTTGTAACAAAAAACTGAGGACGACTTCAACAGCCGTCCGCAGTCAAAGATTTCAGCGTTCAAGCCTCCTCGATCTTGGCGGGTTCAAGTTTCGGAACGAGGAGATGGATGATCAGCAACGCCACGAGATATGCGCCGCCCGCCATGACGAATATGGGAACGTAACTTTTTGTAGATTGCAAAATCGCGCCGACGAGCATGGCGATGAACATGCCGCCGATCGCGCCTGCGGTGCCACCGATGCCGACGACTGAGCCAACGGCTTTGCGCGGGAACATGTCTGAGGTGAGCGTGAACAGATTGGCCGACCAACCTTGATGCGCGGAGGCCGCGATGCTGATGAGCAGCACGGAAACCCAAAGGTTGGTGGCTTGTGCTGCCGCGACGATGGGGACGACCGCAAGAGCGCAGATCAACATGGCCATCTTGCGGGATTTGTTGGTGGTCCAACCGCGTTTGATCCAGTGCGAGGACAGCCAGCCGCCGCCGATGCTGCCGATGTCGGCGATAAGATAAATCGCGAGGAGAGGCGGCCCCATTTTGGAGACGGTGACTTCGACGCCGTGTGTCTTGTTCAGGAAGTCCGGCAACCAGAATAGATACAGCCACCAGATCGGATCGGTCATGAATTTGCCGATGGCGAATGCCCAGGTCTGACGATGGGTGAGAAGTTTGAGCCAGGAGATTTTCGCGGGCGGATCCATCGGATCGCTGCGGATGTAGGCGAGTTCAGCGGGGGTCACGCGGGGGTGAACTTCCGGTTGGCGATAAACTGCAAGCCACCACGCCACCCAGATGAAGCCGACGATGCCCGTGCCGATGAACGCCCATTGCCAGCCCCAGTGACTGAGAATCCACGGGACGATAAGCGGTGCCACGAGAGCGCCGACGTTTGTGCCGGAATTGAAAATGCCAGTAGCGAGAGCGCGTTCCTTTTTGGGAAACCATTCGGCCACGGTTTTGATCGAGGCTGGAAATGCGCCTGCTTCGCCGATGCCCAAAGCGAATCGCGCCAGTGCCAAGCCCGCCGCGCCGCCCACCAACGTCACCAGCATGAACCCGCTGTTCTTGTCGAGGTTCAGCACCGGGATGGAGATGTCCGTGACCAGATGTGCGACGCCGTGCGCCATCGCTGCCAAACTCCACACGCTGACGGCAATCGCAAAACCAAATCGCACGCCGACCTTGTCCATGAACCGGCCCGCGAACAGGAAGCCGATGGCGTAAGCCAACTGGAAACAGAACACGATGGACGAATAGATGCGTTCGTCCGACCAACCGAACTCCGCCACGAGCGTCGGTTTAAGGATGCCGATGATCTGGCGATCCACATAATTGATGATGGCGGCGAACAGCAGCAGCGCGCAGATCATCCAACGGTAATTCCCGACGCGAGGTTTTATCTCACCCGTAGCCGATGCGGTTTCTGAGGACATAGTTTGTTTGGTTTGGAACGCGGGCGTTTTGTCGGAATCCAGCGTTGCCGTCAACGCCGGATTTCAAACTTAATGAGGTTGAAAGGAATGGTTGGCGTGGTCATTCATCTCATTAACACCCGGCTTCAGCCGGGTGTCAGTGCGGTAGAGGGCGGTTAGCCGTTTCAACGGCTTCCCAGCGCGCGGGAAACCGTTGAAACGGTTTCCCGAGTCCATATCGGCATTCACCGGGCTAAAGCCCGGTGCTAATGAGAAGTTGATGCGCATTTTCCTGGTCAGTTCGTCAGAAAGATTTGTTTGATGTGACGATCAAACAGATTGCCCGTCACCTTTTTGGCGACGATGGCTTGGTTGGCGCGAATGAGATCGAGGTAACGCGCACCCTTCTTCGCCGCGATCTTGAAACCGACATGCAACAACTGGCGCAAGTGCGGGTTGAATTCCTTGCATGACTGCTCGTGTTGCAGCGCGTTGACGTATTGCTCTGAAGTCCACTGCGACACGACAGCACTCGTCGGCAGCTTGGCGCGATCAATATCAATCACCGTGGCGTACGGCGCGCAGAGTTCATCAATGTGTTCGAGCGCGGCGGCATAAATATCCTTCGCGAGAACCAGACCTTCCCCGCCCGCTTCGGCGAGGCCGATGACTTCTTCGAGCCACGTCGTGCCCGCAGTTTTGAGATGCAAGCCCGCACCATGCTTCTTCACCGCGCGACGGATCGCCGGGTAGATGGAGAACTTGTCGCTGCCGGAGTGGACGCTGAGTTTTAAGTTGTCGGGCAAGCCGTATTTCTGGATCGCGAATTTGATGACGCAGAGATCGTCGTTGAATTCCTTCTCGAACTGCGCGAGGTCGCCGACGTAGTCCACGCCTTTGTTGAAACGCCCTGTGAACTTCGGCGCGATGGTCTGCACCGGAATCCCGTTGTCCGCGATGGCGGCGAGAATGATGAGCAGTTCAATCGGCGTCTGCGGCGAATCGGTTTCGTCCATCGAGACTTCCGGGATGAACTTGCCTGTGCCTTTCGCCTTCTCGATGTGGCGATAAATCGCGCCCGCTTCTTGCACGGCGAAAAGAAACTTGTTCGCCACGCGCTCGACTTCGGCGCGGCTGACGTTCGCGCCGCCTTGAATGCCGGGGATTTCTACACGCCCGATCAACTCGCTGTGTTTGTCGGCGAACGCTTTCACGTCCTCCGGCTTGGCGGCCTTGCCGATGGAGTCGGCCACATCAATCGTGTAGAAGTCCGATGCGGAAAGAAAACGATCCACGGTTTCGAGGCGGATATGGTCGGCATCAATGTGCCACTCGCTCTTCCAGCCGAGTTTTTTGATGGCGGCTTCCGCCGCAGCACGCACCGAGATCGGCTCCGAACCGATGATCATGTGTTCACGGTTGGACTTGTTCCAGACGGGGACGACATCTGCGCCGCGCTCGGCGGCCATGATGCAGGCAGCGAGTTGCGCCTCGGCCTGCTGGGCAAAGCGGTCGCCCATGCCGAGTGAAAACTTTCCGATTCTCAAAGATGAATTGCTCATTGAATTGTCCATTCATCCTACCCAAGCGACGAAAGACTACGCCAGCATTTCATCGCACCAATTCTGCAAATGGCCGTGAGATTTTGGAACCGAATTTGCAAAGCATCCCCAATGGATAAGGAAACCAAGAGGCCAGGAATCGTTTCCCGTCGGCGCATGGATTCCTAGCTTCTTTTTTCAATCCGCTCTTCCTGCGTGCAAAAATCTCAGGCCAAACTGCAAATACGCGTGGACACAGCCACAGGGAGTCAGGTTAAAGTAATTCCAATGAAACCAAGTCGCAGTTGATCTGTGGCAAATCATTTTTAGACCATGAAATTTATACACGAAGATTTCTTGCTGCACACCAAGACCGCGCGCCGCTTGTTCCATCAATTCGCCGAGGCCGAGCCGATCTTGGATTATCACAATCATCTCCCGCCGCGCGACATCGCGGAGAATCGCCGCTTTCGCAATCTGTTCGATATCTGGCTTGAGGGAGATCATTACAAATGGCGCGCGATGAGGTCCAACGGCGTGGCGGAAAAATTCTGCACGGGCAATGCCGAGCCGTTCGCCAAGTTCCAAGCGTGGGCCGCGACCGTGCCGCACACGTTGCGCAATCCTCTCTATCACTGGACGCATCTGGAATTGAAACGCTACTTCGGCATTGATGAGTTGCTGGATGAATCCACAGCCGCCCGTATCTGGAACAAGGCGAACGAACAACTCGCCACGCCCTCGTTCACGACTCAGGGAATCTTGAAGAAGTTCCACGTCACCGCGCTTTGCACTACGGACGATCCCACGGATGATTTGCGCTATCACGAATCGCTCGCCGCTTCCAACTGTGCGACGAAGGTTTATCCGGCGTATCGCCCGGACAAGGCTCTCACGGTGAATCAGCCGGAAGGTTTCAACGCGTGGGTGGACAAGCTGGAGATCGCCAGCAACGTGGACATCGCCAATCTCAGCAGCTTTCTCAAGGCGTTGAAGGCGCGACACACCTTCTTCCACGAACACGGTTGTCGCCTTTCAGATCACGGCATGAATAACTGCTCGGCGGAGTTCTGCTCAGACAAAGTCGCTGCCAGCATCTTCGCCAAAGCTCGCAAAGGCGCCGCCGCTTCGCCGCTGGAACTCGCTCAATTCTCCGCTTACATGATGGTGTTCTTCGGTCATCTCGATGCCGAGCGCGGTTGGGTGAAGCAACTTCACCTCGGCGCATTGCGGAACAACAACACGCGCTTGCTCAAGCAACTTGGGCCGGACACGGGGTTCGATTCCATCGGCGATTTCCCACAGGCGCAAGCACTCTCCGCGTATCTCAACCGGCTCGATCAGGACGACGCGTTGCCCAAGACCATCATCTACAACCTCAACCCGGCGGATAATTATGTGTTCGCTTCGATGATCGGGAATTTCCAGGACGGCACGATTCCGGGCAAGGTTCAATACGGCTCCGGCTGGTGGTTTCTCGATCAGAAGGAAGGCATGGAATGGCAGATGAACGCGCTCTCCAATCTCGGCCTGCTCTCACGCTTCGTCGGCATGGTCACGGACTCGCGTTCATTCATGAGCTACACGCGCCACGAATATTTCCGCCGCGTGCTGTGCAACCTCATCGGACGCGATGTGGAGAATGGGGAGTTGCCGAATGATGATTCATTGCTCGGCACGATGATCAGTAACATCTGCCACGCGAACGCCAGGAATTATCTCGCGCTCCCGGACTTGGCCACTGTGAAGAAAGCGGGACGGAAAGTGGCGGTGTCATGATCCAATTACGTTGAAGCAGAAAAAATGTCTGTACCATTTTACCAAGATATAGCCCACGCCGCTGTATCTGGGCTAAAGAAAGTTGACAATCAACATCTCCAGATGGTCGCACATCACGAGTTAACCAAAAAGTTTCCGCATGTCGCTGAAGAGTTGATCGGAGAACACTTGGACTTTGCGGCACATTTTTTGGAACGTGCGTGTTTTTACGCCGGGAAAGTTCGAGACGAAAAGTTTCCTGAAGACAAAGCTATGGAGCGATTAAAGGCAGAATTTCCCAATATGATCGAGGAGGATTATTTCACAGCGATGGCGCATGGTTATTTTGTCAGCCGGTGAGGAAAACAGCGAAGAACCATAGACTTCTGCGACTCGTTGGGACGTGAACCATCCCGCGTTATCCGTGGGGTGTCGCTTCCGTTGGTCACTCAACCCTAACGGGGTTGCATATTCCAGCCCAGCGGTTGCGAGGCACGAGCTACCCTGGGGAGCCAATAGCAAAAATCTTCAACCCCAACGGGGTTGCATCATGCTTTCGCGGGGATTATCCAACCCCTTCAAGGTTGAGCAGCCAAGGCGTCTTTTCCCAGGATAGCTCGTTCCTCGCAACCGCTGGGCTAGATGATTCGACCCCTTTGGCGTCTGCGAAACTCTGCGTCTCTGCGTTTCTCCGATTGGTTTCCGACTGCATGGATTCGGCTAAGACAGACTCGAACGTATCCGAACCTTGTTTAGACATTTTCCAACCTTAAAAAAGAGGGAAGTAACCTGATCAGGCAGCGAGAAGACTACTTTGGTGAGGGAGAAGACTTGGTCAGAGACGGATGAGATTACTTGAAGCTCGGAAGCTCCCTGAGTTGCCAAGGAGACGGGTTAAGCAGGCTTGGACCAGCCTTAGTTTGTCTCTACTTAACCTTGGGTTAAGACACACCAAGCTTATTTTCCGTCCACTGAACCCTTGTCCGAGATTTTTGTAACAAGATAAGACGCTACCCAGACAGGAACAAAGGCTGCGAAGGGAGCTTTGGAGGCAACCTAAGGTTAAGAAATGATTTCTTACGGTTGGGAAATCATTTTCTATGGTTAGGAAACGATTTATTAACCTTGGGAAATGATTTTCCAAGGTACAAAAATCATTTCTTAACCTACGGAAGAGACAAACAAACCTTATTACCGGGATTTTCAAACGCGTTTTGTCCGTAATGAATACACAATCGCGGTTTCGGGACAAAAATCAGCCTCAGTTGGCATCACCCATCAGCCATCGTCAATTTGCGATTGGCTATTTCCCATCGCCAATAGCAGGTATTACTATCCACTCTCAACAATCCACTATTGATCCCACACAGAACACACAGAGCTTCACAAACCGCAGCGGTAAGAGCAGTGTGCCATCGGGACATATTTCAGCCGAAGAAACAACCGTTGGCATCTGCATCAATCACGCGGAGCGCTTCTGGTAACGATGGCACTTCCGGGCAGGGCTGGTAACGGTGCCAATAACCGTCCGCCCGTTTCCAAAAAATGCGCCAGACTCGCAAACGCGGCATGTGCTGCACTCTGGCAATGGGTTCCTCAGTTTGTTCATCAGGACGATTGAACGCAGGGCGCGCGATGAAAAGTTCAATGGTTTGATCAGTGAAGCGTTGCCCCTCGCGAACCTGATCGCGCAGATGCAGAGGTGGACGGCGACGTGACCAGAATGAGTCCTCGATCACCTTCATGTGTTCAGCGATTTCGATGTCGGTAAAGGTCATATCAATTCCGGTAAAGCCAGTAAGTACACCAAACACTCGAACGGGGACAGACACGAATTTCACGAATTGTCACGAATTAGAACGGAACTCCGAAGCGATCCTTAAAAGCAATGGAACGGAGGAAATTAAAACCATCGGCGGGCAAGCTGCTGCCGAAAAAGTACACGCTCCGAATTGTTCGGCGACGTAGTAGAACCAAAATCTCGCAGCAGCTTGCCCGCCGATGGTTTTGCTTTGCCTTGATTCCAAATTCGGGGGCGGCAAACTTTTTGAGTTAAAATTGATCTACTTCGCAATGCTTTGCCTTGATTCCAAATTCGGGGGCGGCAAACTCGCAGCCGCGCTTTGTCCGACTTCGACGTAGCTTTGCCTTGATTCCAAATTCGGGGGCGGCAAACTCCCTGGCAATAAGCGACACCAACCTAACATGCTTTGCCTTGATTCCAAATTCGGGGGCGGCAAACTGTCCTCTGCTCGGAGGTAATGCGTCGTGTCGCTTTGCCTTGATTCCAAATTCGGGG
>JANNAO010000334.1:0-2396 GCA_031384405.1 Verrucomicrobiota bacterium
TTTGTTTTCATGGTTGATTGATGGAATTACCCGGCAGCTTAGGAGGCGGGAGATTCGCTTCTCAAGCCAAACGGTGAACTTTCTTCAGTCGCCCGCTGCAACTTTCAACTTGAAACAACCGAACAACGCCGCGTTAGTCCAACTACAAGAGACGCTCCGCTCAGACCGGAGAGGTTGGGGGTGGAAATCCCTCACGCGGCACCACTCTTCATCCCGCTATTTTTCCACCGCGTCGTAGATGATTTTCTTTATGCCGAACTCCGTGTCCCACTGATACGGCATGATTTGTTCGAGAGTTATCACGATGAGTTTGTCTTTGGGACTCGCCCAGTAATGCGTGGAGGCCGCGCCGCCCCAGCCGTATTCGCCGACATGACCCGCTGCATCCCACATCGAGTTTTTCGTGCGCACGGAAAAGCCCAGACCAAAGCCCACGCCCGGCCGCTTCTCCTTGCCGAAATAAATCGGGAACGCTTCACGCGGAAGTTGATCGCTCGTCATGAGTTTGACCGTCTTCGCTTTCAAGATGCGTTTGCCGTCGAGCTTGCCGCCCTGTTCAATCATCGTCAGGAATCGCATGTAATCGCGCGCCGTGCCGACGAGTCCGCCGCCGCCGGAGAAGAACGTCGTGGGCTTCGCGTATTTTGAATCAGCGGGCGCATCCATCACAACGAGTCCGTTGGTGGAGCGACGGTAGTTGGCTGCGAACCGCGCTAGGTTTTCCGACGGAACACTGAACGCGGTGTCCGTCATGTCGAGCGGTTTGAAGATCGCCTTGTCGAGAAACACATCGAGGTTTTCGCCGCTGACCACTTCGATGACGCGTCCCAACACGTCAATGCCTGCGCCATACACCCAGTCCGTTCCAGGATCGAACGCGAGCGGGATTTGAGAAAACTTTTCCGCCATATCCGAAAGGTTGGCTGAGTCCATCGGCTTGAGACGGTCATAAGCCTCCGTGACAGCCGCCGCACCGGAGCGATACGTGATCCCGGATGTGTGCAACATCAAATCTTTGATCGTCATCGGACGTGTCGGCGCGCGAAGTCCATTTGTCGTCGCCACTTTGAGATTGGCGAAACTGGGGATGTATTTTGAAACCGGATCGTCGAGTCCAAGTTTACCCGCGTCACACAGAGTCAACGCCGCCGCCGTGGTGATCGCCTTGCTCATCGAGTAGATGCGGAAAATCGTGTCGGGCAACATCGGCTTGTTCGCCTCGCGATCCATCAAGCCGTAGGTGTGAAAGAAACCAATCTTGCTGTTGTGCGAAATCATGACGATGCCGCCGGCGATTTTCTGATCGGCCACCTGACGCTCCATGAACTTGTCCACCTGGGCGAGTTTGGTTTCGGACAAGCCAGCCTTGGCGGGCGGCACCTGCGGCAGTTCACGCGCAGACAGCAAGGGCGGCAGGAGAATCAAACTCAGAATGGAGGCAATGTTTTTCATAAGTGTTCGGTGCGGCAGAGCGTATTTGCCGACGGGCGAATGGCTCAAGCCAAATTACTGATGCGCAGAACTCGACACGCGCCACCTTCCCCGGCCTGCAAGCATTAAAGTGATGCAGCGGACTTTTAATCCGCAGAACAGGGCGCGTTACCCTGGCAGACCACCAGCCTTCGCTAACGAGGATGGAGGATTGAAGATTGAGGATGGCAACATGTGCATTCGCTATCCTCTATCCTCCATCTTCCATCCTCGTTTTAACAATGCCTCGTGGTGTAACAGCAGCATATCGGGCTTTGACCCCGACGGTCTTGGTGCGACTCCAAGCGAGGCAACCAGTCTCAATTGACGATTTGCGATTGCCGATTGCCGATTGAAAACCATTTCAGCGAAGAACAAACACCTCGCGCGACAAGTGATTTGTAACTGGTGATTGGTGACTGGTTTCTCCCAATCCCGATTTAACCAATTCTATGTCCGACATCTTGAACAAAAACATCGTGCTCGTGCTCAACCGCAACTGGCAGGCGATCAACATCCGCACGCCAGCCGACGCATTCTGCCAGATGGCCACGAACGCCGTTACCGCTCTCGACATCGAAGGCGAGGACGGGCTGGAGTCCGGTTCAATCGGCAATCGGCAATCGGCAATCAGCAATCCTTCGATTCGCCCCGTGAAGTGGGACGAGTGGATTACGCTGCCCATTCGCGACGGTGATAATGCCGTGCATACCGCTCACAGCGTCATCCGTGTGCCGACCGTCATCGTGGCGGTGAACTTCGCCAAAGTGCCGAAGAAGCGTCCGAAGCTCTCCGCGAAGAACATCCGCGAGCGCGACGGCAACCGCTGCCAATACACGGGCCGCCTGCTGCACCCGGACGAAGGCAGCCTCGACCACGTCGTGCCCCGCTCGCGCGGCGGCGCGGACTCGTGGGAAAACCTCGTC
>JANNAO010000339.1:0-3381 GCA_031384405.1 Verrucomicrobiota bacterium
GCGGCAAGGCAGCGGAGACGCATCGCAACAAGGCGAAGCTCGGCCCGCACCTCGTCAATGTTCACATCCTCTCGAACCTCGAACCCTTCCGCTACGGCGCGACGGAGTTCATCCGCAAATCCATGCTGGCGTCGCGCGACAAACTCGGCGCGAGTGGACTGCATCTGTATCCGCTGGCGTATTGGAACTGGCCTTACTCGCCGGACATCGTGCAGGGGAAGGCAGGTGAGACGCCCGCCCCACTAAAGCAATGGGAGCGCGACTGGATTTGGTTCGAAGCCTGGGCGCGTTACGCATGGAATCCCGACGTGCCTGCGGATGAAGACCGCGCCTATTGGATTGGTCGCCTCGCCGACTTCTACGGCTGCGACACCAATGCCGCTGGCAAAATCCTCGACGCCTACAACGACGCAGGCGAAGTCGCGCCGATGTTGATCCGCCGCTTCGGCATCACCGAAGGCAATCGCCAGACCCTCTCGCTCGGCATGACGCTGGATCAGTTGGTGAACCCCAAACGCTACAACGCCATCTCCGAACTCTGGGAATCCCAAGCCCCGCCGGGCGAGCGACTGGATGAATTTGTGCGAAAGGAGCGTAACAAGGAGCCACATGTGGGTGAGACGCCAAAATCGGTGATTGAAGATTGCCTTAACTTCTCTAGTAATGCAGTCGTAGCGCTTCAACCAATCGTAGAGAGCGTTACTAAAAACCGGGTGGAGTTTGCGCGATTCGCAAATGATGCGTGCGCGATTGCAAGTGTGAGTCAGTTCTATGCAATGAAGGTATTGGCAGCCGAACAGGTTATCCGTTTTGGCTACAGCAAGGATGTTTTAGACATGGAACGCGCGACAGATTTAATGGAATCGAGTTTTCAATTATTGCGGATTCTTAATGAGCAAACCAGAAACTCATACCATTTCGCCAACTCGATGCAGACCGGCCACCGAAAAATTCCCTTCCCCGGTGCGGCGAATGGTATGGGGACGAACTATCACTGGACACAGGTGCTGCCACTTTACGAAAAGGAACTGGCCGACTTCAAAGCTCAGGTTGCAGAGTTGAAGAAGCCGAAACTCGCCGGGTCGGAGACCGGCGCTCCAACTCCAGCTTGGCCAGCAGCCAAATTCAAACTCATCAGCACCAACGCTGAGACTTACGAAGTTAAACTCGGTGCACGTCCGTTTGCCGATCGCAAATACACTCTCACCGAACTTGCGCCGGAGTTGAACGGCCTCACCGGCATCCGCTTCTCGCACGAGGAAGCCAAGAATCATCGCCACGTGCCGATCGAGTTTGAAGTCACCGAACCTGTGCGCGTCCTGATCGGCTATTTCCAGAACGAGCGCGAACTGTGGCTGCAAGTGCCGAACCTCGACTTCGCCTCGCACGCCGACGAACGCGGTGGCATTGATACGGTTCTCCGCAACGCCGTCGCGATTGACGAATGCCCGAATGTGAACGTCCACGCCTTCCGCTACGAACCCGGTCGGCACAAACTGGAACTCATCGGCAAAGGCAGCTTCGTGATCCTCGGCGTCGTGCCGCAATCGGCGAAGCTGGAGAAGCGCGACGCAAAGCTGGGGGAGAAATGAAAATGGTCTTCGACAAAATAAACGCCCGCCCTCACCCCCGACGAGAAGGGGAAACATTCAACATCCAACATTCAACATCCAACACCGAAGTGCGCGGCGGCTTGTCTGACCTTGAACGTTCGGCGTTGAATGTTGAATGTTGGATGTTGCCGGAGTTCATGTGGAGGGTCAGGGCGAGCGTCATCACAAACATCTTCCTCGTTTTCCTCTGCTCACAACTTTTTACATTTGCCTCCGAACCTCGCCCCTTCGCCACCACGCAACCCATCGCCCTCGCCGACGCCCGCTGGACTTCTGGCTTCTGGGCAGACCGCTTTGAACTCTGCCGCACCACCATGCTTCCAAGCATGGGCCGCTTGATGGAGGGCACGAACCATTCGCACTTCCTCCGCAACTTTGAGATCGCCGCAGGTTCAGCCGATGGACGTTATCGCGGCGCGCCTTTCAACGACGGCGAAGTCTATAAAATGCTCCAGGCGCTCAGTGCCACATACGCCGCTGCGCCTAGTGAACCCCTGCGGCAGCAGATTGATCAGATCATTGTAACCATCGCCAAAGCCCAGCGCGATGACGGTTACCTCCACACGCCGACGCTGGTAAAACTTCGCAATGGCGATACCAACGCCGCGCCGTTTCAGGATCGGCACAACTTCGAGATGTACAACATGGGCCATCTCTTCACCACAGCCTGCGTTCATCACCAAGCCACCGGGCAAACAAACCTTCTGAACATCGCGATCAAGGCAGCGGACTTTCTTTATCGCACCTTCAACGAATCTTCGCCCGAAGCCGCGCGCAGTTCCGTTTGCCCCTCGCACTACATGGGCATCATTGATCTCTATCGCGAGACCGGCGACGCGCGCTATCTCGAACTCGCGAAAAAGTTTTTCTCCCTACGCGCCCAGATCACCGACGGTGGCGACGACAACCAGGATCGCATCCCGTTCGAGCAACAGACCAACGCCATCGGCCACGCAGTGCGCGCCAATTATCTCTATGCGGGCGCGGCGGACTTGTTCATGGAAACCGGCGACACGAATCTCTGGCGCCCGCTCGAACCCATCTGGCGCAATCTCACCGAGCAGAAGATGCACATCACCGGCGGCTGCGGCGCGTTGTTTGACAGCGCATCGCCCTACGGCTCGAAAAATCAAAGCAGCATCACGCGCACGCATCAGGCTTACGGCCATAATTACGAACTGCCCAACACCACCGCGCACAACGAAACCTGCGCCAACATCGGCAACGTGCTTTGGAACTGGCGCATGTTCCTCGCCACGGGTGAGGCGCGTTTCGTGGACGTGGCCGAACTCGCGCTCTACAACAGCGTCCTCTCCGGCATGAGTCTCGACGGAACGAATTTTTTCTACGTCAACCCGCTCCGCACCACCGATCCGCTTCCCACCGAACTTCGCTGGCAACATCAGCGCGTCCCGTTCGTGAGTTCGTTTTGCTGCCCGCCGAATCTCGTCCGCACCATCGCTGGATCGGCGCAATTCGCCTACGCAAAATCTGCTGACACCATCTGGGTGAATCTCTACGGCGCGAGCGAACTGGCAACCGAGTTGCCCGGTATCGGCAAAGTGAAGCTCACGCAAGAAACCGAATATCCGTGGAATGGTCGCGTGCGGATCAAGATCATCGCCGCGCCAGAAAAGAAATTCGCCCTCAAGCTCCGCATCCCCGGCTGGGCGAAGGATGCAAGCGTGCGCGTGAATCATCGTCCCGTAGCGGCGGGCATCTTGCCTGCCGTAGAACCGGGCTTCCAGCCCGGCGGAAAAAACACGGG